>JBDRZD010000023.1:0-27653 GCA_039803745.1 Caldifarciminota bacterium | reverse complement strand
TTTGCACTTCCTCCCTGTGGAATATTTCCGAAACTTGATGTTGAATCCTGAATTGTTACATATGGGGATGTTGTTCTTAGAGTTCCATTAACATTTGTTGCATTTGCACCTGTATTTCTTAATGTTACTCTTATATATGCAGTTTCTCCTGGATCCCAATAACCATTTCCGCCTGCATCCTGCAATGTATAAGATTCAAGATAAACATTTGGCATATTTGGAGTAGGTGTATGTAAAAGTGCTTGATATACATTTAATCTCCCCCATCCATAATTATTATTAGGATAAGGTGCTCCCTGAGAAGGTTTGTCAGCCCAGTCAAGGAGTAAATTATAAATTGTTGGGACATCAAGGGCAGAATTTTTCTGATTGATTATTGCAATTGCACCTGTTACATGTGGACATGCCATAGATGTTCCACTCATATTTCCATAAGAGCCACCAGGTAATGAAGAATAAACATTTACTCCAGGGGCAGATATATCAGGTTTCGTCCTGTTCCAATCAGGTCTCATCCAGTATTGAGTTTGATTCCATGGTGCCTGGTTTGGAGCAGGTCCTCTTGAAGAGAATGAAGCAATATTATCACTTGCATCAGTTGCACCAACACCTATAACAATTGGGAAATTACCAGGTGTTCCTGCAGTGTTTGGATTAGGTCCGCTATTTCCAATTGAAAATACAGGGAAAATACCAACATTTCTCCAGTTTGTACAATCCTGCCAGAATTCAGTAGAGGTTGTAGCAGTTGAACCCCATGAGTTTGATGCAGCCACAATTAGAACTCCCTGTGATCTCCATGTAGCAATCTGCTGGAATCCTGCATGAATTGCTGAGGAAGGACATGAACCGCCTGAATTACATATCTTGCATGCTACAAATTTTGCACCAGGAGCAACACCTATATCATTTGCAAATGGTCCATTTCCATCGCCTCCAAGAATTGTCCCCATTGTATGGGTTCCATGTCCATTATCATCATAAGGATTGGGTTGTCCATTTATGGGGTCATACCAGTAAGGTGATAACCATTTTCCCTGTAATGCTGGATGGTTTATATCAACACCTGTATCCATATGTCCAATTATTACTCCTGCTCCTGTATAACCTGCATTCCAGCAGGAATCTGCTTTTACTTTTGTTACATTCCATGTTGGTGTAAGGATTGTCGGATCAGCAGGTTTAACTTCTTCAAGTTGGATTACAAAATCTTCAATTATGTATTCAACATCCTCTCTTTTTGCAAGTTCTTCTATTACTTCTTTAGTTGCCTTAACATAGAATCCATTGAATATCCAGTAAGGATTTAATCCTTCTATTTTATTTGAGAAATTAGTTTTTAGGTAATTGATTATATCCCTTTGTGAATTCTCTGCAAAATTTTTAATGTATTCCACATATTCTTTTGGTGGGAGATTTTTTATTGCTTCAAAGTCTGGTTTTTCAGCCATATGGACAAGTATTGCTATTTTTTCATCAGGACCTGTATTCTGCATGATTTCCTTCAGGGATGGCATTATTTTATCCATCCCCATATTTATTACCACACTCAGGAGTACCCCATATACCATACTCATTTTACATCACCTCCCATCATTATCCAAAAATTAAAAATTTAGAAAATTTATTATAAGGTTTTTTTAATCTTTTGTCAAATTGAAAAATAAAATTTTTAGACTTTATATTTAAGTTCTTTAAATGTGGAGGAATTATGATTGAAATAAGGTTTCATGGAAGAGGTGGGCAGGGTGCTGTTATCGCTTCAAAGATTCTTGCAGTTTCTTTATTTAAGGAAGGTAAAAAGGTTCTTGCATATCCACAGTTTGGAGTTGAAAGAAGAGGTGCGCCTGTCCTTGCTTTTTTGAGGATACAGGAAAAGGGCGAAGAGATAATTCTGCGTTCAGGAATTTATAATCCTGATCATGTTATTGTTCTTGATCCTGTTTTAATGCAAACAGTAAATGTTTTTGAAGGGATAAAAGAAGGCGGTTCCATTCTTATAAATTCAAAATCTTTACCTTCTGAAATCAAAGCGCCCTTTAAATTGAAAATTGCAACAGTTGATGCAAACTCTATTGCTATTAAATATGGACTTGGTTCAAAAACAGAGCCAATTGTTAACACTGCTATACTTGGTGCATTTATAAGAATAACAGGATTATGTAAGTTAGAAAGTTTGCTTGAAGCAATTGAAGAAGAGGTCCCTGTGAAAATTGAGGAGAATAAAAAGGCTGCACAGGAAGCCTTTGAAAAAGTTTTTTTAAAGGAGGATTAAATGAATGAAGAAAAAATTAAATTTGAAAAATTCAAAGATTATCCTGAAATACCAATTTCAACAGCAACAACAAGGCATAATAAAACAGGAAGTTGGAGAAATTTAAGACCTCTGATAAAAAATAAATCTGCTCCATGTTCAAAAGCATGTCCAACAAATACTTTAATTCCTGAATATTTCAATTTTTTTATTGATGAGAATATAAAAGAGGCTGGAAGGATTTTAACTTTACACAATCCATTTCCTTCAATAACAGGAAGAGTTTGTCCTGCTTTTTGTCAGACTGCTTGCAATAGAAGGAAATTTGATGAGAGGATATCAATAAGAGAGATTGAAAGGGTTGTTGGTGATTTATATTTGCCATATAAAATTGAGCAAAAGCCAAAAGAAGAAAAAGATAAAAGGATAGCAATTATCGGTGCAGGTCCTGCTGGTCTTTCCTGTGCCTTTTATTTAAGGAAAATGGGTTATAAGGTTATAATTTTTGAAAAAGAAGAAAAGGCAGGAGGAATTTTAAGATACGGAATTCCTGAATATAGATTGCCAAAAAAAATCCTTGATAAAGAAATTGAAATACTTATAGAGATGGGCATTGAATTTGAATTTAAAAAAGAACTTGGTAAAGATATAAATGTTTATGATTTAAAAAAGGATTTTGATGCAATATTTATAGGAATAGGTGCTCATGTAGAAAAGAAAATGGGAATAGAAGGGGAGGAGAATTTTATTTCAGGTTCTGAATTTTTAAAAGAGGTTTCTCTTGGGAAAAGGGAGCCGCCTGGTAAAAAAGTTGCAGTTGTTGGTGGTGGCAATGTTGCAATGGATGTTATAAGAACACTTTTAAGGATGGGAGCAAAGCCTGTTTTACTTTATAGAAGAACTGAAAATGAAATGCCTGCATTAAAAGAAGAAATAGAAAAGGCAAAGGAAGATGGAATAGAGTTTAGATTTTTGACATTACCTGTAAAAGCAAGAAAGGAAAATGATAAAATAATTTTAACAAATATAAAGATGAAACTTGGTGAGCCCGATAAATCAGGAAGAAGAAGACCTGTCCCAATTGAAGGTTCTGAAGAGGACGAAATTTTTGATGCAGTTATAACTGCAATAGGTGAAGAAAGTGATAGAACATGTGTTCCTCCTGAAATTCTCGGAGAGGATGGATGGGTATATGCAGATAAAAGGACTGGTGCAACAAAAATCCCCGGGGTTTTTGCAGGAGGCGATTTTGTTCAAGGACCTTCTACTGTTGTTGAAGCCTTTGGATGGGGAAGGAAAAGTGCAGAGGCAATAGAGAGATATTTAAAAGGCGAAGAGGTTTTAAAAGTAGAGCCTCCAGAAAAAACAGTTTCCTTTATGCAAATTCAAATGGAATATTTTGAAAAGAAAAATGCATTAAGGCCAAAAGAACTATCACCTTCTGAAAGAATAAAATCCCTTGAGGTAGAAGAAAACCCTGGATTTACAAAAGAAGAGGCACTTGAAGAAGTTTTAAGATGTTTTTCCTGTGGGGTGTGTAATTCCTGTGGAATATGTTATTCCTATTGTCCTGATGCAGCAATATTATGGATAAATGAAAAACCTGAAGTTGATTATGATTATTGTAAGGGTTGTGGAATATGTGCAAAAGAATGTCCAAGAGGAATTATAACAATGTTAGAGGAGGAATAAATGAAAAATTTAAAAGTTATAATGGGGAATCATGCCTTATCTTATGGTGCAAAACTTTCAAGGGTTGAAGTGATTTCTGCATATCCTATAACTCCACAAACCCAGGTTGTTGAACTTCTTTCTGAGATGGTTGGGAGCGGTGAACTTAATGCAAGATTTGTTAATGTAGAATCAGAGCACTCGGCACTTGCTGTTTGTATAAGTGCATCAATAGCAGGTGCAAGGGCATTTACTGCTACTTCTGCTCAGGGACTTGCTTTAATGCATGAACTTTTACACTGGGCATCTTCTGCAAGAACTCCTATTGTCATGGGTGTTATAAACAGGGCAATGGCAACTCCATGGTCAATATGGACCGAGCAGACAGATTCCCTTTCTCAGAGGGATACAGGCTGGATGCAAATTTATTGTGAATCAAATCAAGAAGTTCTTGATAGTGTTATTTTAAGTTATAAAGTAGGGGAAAGGGTTTTTCTTCCCACAATGATAGTGCTTGAAGCATTTGTTTTATCACATACATCAGAACCTGTTGAAATTCCAGATCAGAAAATTGTTGACGATTTTTTACCACCTTATAAAAATCCCCTTGCTTTAAATACTTCAAATCCAAGAGCAATTGGTGCTGTTACATCACCAGATTTTTATATGGAATTCAGATATAAAATTCAAAAGGCGATGGAAGAAGCAATAGATATTATTAAAGAGGAAGGGAAAAAATTTGAAGAAAAATTTGGAAGATACTGGGGGCTTGTTGAATCCTTCTTTGCAGAAGATTCAGAAATAGTGATAGTTTGTGCAGGTGCATATTCATCAACAGTTAAATATGCGGTTAAAAAGATGAGAGAAAATGGAAAAAATATCGGTGTTTTAAGGATAAGGGTTTTCAGACCATTCCCTTATGATGAAATAAGAAAATATCTTGTTGGTAAAAAAGTTATAGTTCTTGATAGAAATATTTCTTTTGGTGCAGGTGGAATATTTTTCCAGGAAATAAAATCTGCACTTTTTGGACAGAAGAAAACAAAATGTGCAGGTTATATTTTAGGACTTGGTGGAAGAGATATAACGCCTTCAACTATTGAAGAGATAGTTTCTGATTTTTTAAAGAGGAAAAAGTTTGAAGAAATAAACTTTTGGGGGTTAAAGAAATGAAATTTTATTTTGAAGAAATTAAGGAAACAAAAGGAGAAGAATTTTTAAATCCAGGAATTCTTTCCTGCCAGGGATGCGGTGCGCCAATTGCGATGAGGCATGTTTTAAGGGTTCTTGGTAAAAATACAGTATTTGCAATTCCTGCATGTTGCTGGACAATAATAGATGGCAATTATCCTATGCATTCTTTAAAGGTTCCTCTTTTGCATGTTGCCTTTGAAACAGCAGCAATCTCTGCTGTTGGACTGAAAGCAGGTTTGGAAGCAAAAGGATTTAAAGATGTTAATGTTGTTGCATGGGCAGGAGATGGTGGAACATATGACATAGGGATTCAGGCACTATCAGGTGCAGCAGAAAGGGGTGATGATATAATCTATATTTGCTATGATAACGAAGCATATATGAATACAGGAATACAGAGAAGCGGTGCAACTCCTTATAAAGCATGGACAACAACAACTCCTTATACGCGACCTAATCCAAGACCTAAAAAAGATATAATAGGGATAATGGCTGCTCATAGAATTCCTTATGTTGCAACAATTTCAATTGCCTATCTTGATGATTTGATGAAAAAAGTGAAAAAGGCAAAAGAATTAAAAGGCAGAGGAGTTAGATTTCTTTTAATCTATTCTCCCTGCCCACCTGGATGGAGACTCCCTTCTTCTGAAATCACGATAAAGATTTCAAGGCTTGCCGTTGAAACAAATTTCTTTCCCCTTTATGAGATAGAAGATGGTGAAAAATATACATTAAATTTTATACCAAATAAAAAGCCACTAAAAGAATTTATAAAAATTCAGGGAAGATTTAAACATTTATCTGATGAAGAAATAGAAGAGATGGAAAAAGGTGTTCAAAAGAATTTTGAGAGGCTTTTAAATCTTCATAGATTAACTCATGGAACCTTAGATAACATCCCAAAAGGTTTTTATAAATAATTTTGATTTAAACTCATTTGTGAGTTATAATAATATTTAAAAAATGTGGGATACATTAATATTAAAAGAAAAAGAAATAGAAAAAATTCAAAATATGATAGAGGAATTTACATTAAGAGCGGGTGTATATTCTGCTATGTTAAGCACATTAAGTGGTCAATTGATTGCATCTTCAGGATTTAAAGATACATTCACTCTGCTTGCTGTTTCTGCCCTATGTGCAGGTATATTTCAGAGCACAAAGGAACTGGCAAGAATTGTGGGGGAAAGAGGTTTTAGAGTTTTTTACCAGGAAGGAAAAAAATGGAATATATATTATATACTTTTAGAGGGGGATTTCTTTCTTGCAGCCTTTTTTGATGACAGGACAATTCTTGGTATAGTTGATACGCAGGCAAAAAGGTTTTTTAAAAAATTTAATGAAGTTTTAAAAGAGATATATGGCTAATCCAAATCCAAAATATTCTTTTGAAAATTTTTATGTATATGAAGGTGTGAGGCTTGTTTATGCTGCCTGTGACGCAGTTTTGAAAAACAAGGGTATGTTCAATCCTTTATACATATATGGAGAAGAAGGTTTGGGTAAAACACATATTTTATCAGCCTGTGCAAATTATCTTATTCAAAAAAATGAAAATGTTTTATTTCTTAATCCTTTTGAATTTCAAGAAATGATTTCTTCCCGTAAAATTCCAAAGAATTCATGGATAATAGTTGATGATTTTCATGATTTTATTAAAATGGGCGAAGAAATTCAGAAGGTCTTTTTGATTAACTTTGAAACCTTTCTTGCTCAGGATAACCAATTTATTTTATCATCTCTTCATGAGATTGAAAATTTTAAAGAACTTATATTACTTTTGAAGTCAAGATTATCAAGCGGGATAGAAGTTGGAATTTTACCACCTGATCTAAATGAAGTTTACGAAATTATAAAATTTAAATTAATAAAAAAAGGAGTAGAAATTGATGAGAATTTAATAAAGATTATAAGAGTTTCAGAGAAAATAAATTTAAGGAAAATAGAAGGCATAGTTAATAAACTTATTCTTTTAAATATTGTGAAAAAAGGAAATATTGATTATCGGGATATAGCCTATACTTTCCAAAGAGGGCAGTATGAAGAAGTTATTTTCCCTGATTTAAAGGAGAAGATTGAAGAAAGTATTTCACAACTTGTAGAAGAAATTGAAGATGCAAAAAAAATAAAAGAATTTCTTGAAGAGAAAATATATATATGGAGTATGAAAGGCTTTGAAGTTAAAAGACTTGAATCTCTTAGAAATGCTTCTCTTGAAACTATCAAAAAAGAATACGATAGATTTGTTGAAGATATTAAAAAACTTGTTGAGCTTCAAAAAAGATACGGAGAGATAGGTGAAACCGATGAAGAAATAGAGAGGATGTTATTTGACCCTGACAAAATAGAGGAAATTGAAAAAAAGATGGATGAACTTGTAAAGAAAAAGGAAGAAGAAATTGTTGAAATAGAAGAAATCCCTGAAATAGTTGTTGGTGAATTTAATAAAGATGCTTTTGATTTTTTAAAAAGATTGGATAAAGAGCCCCCGGGTATTTTTGCTATAATAAGCAAAGGAAGGAATGGCATAACTTCTTTACTTAATTATGGATTTAAAATTTTAAAAGAAAAAGAGAAGATATTTTTAAATGAAATAATAAGTAATTTTGAATTTGTTTCAAAAGGTGTTGAAGAATTTCCCATTCTTTCCGAGTATAAATATTTATTCATAGACGATCTCCATTCCTTTCTAAAAATTGAAGAAATCCGTAAAAATTTGGAAAAACTTTTAAAAAAGTGGATAAGTGAAGGGAAGAAAGTTGTGGTTGGTTCCCATGAAGAAATAGATATTGAAATTCCTGTAAAGAAAATTTATATAAATTCACCAACTCCTGATGCTATTGAGAAAATAATAATCTTGTATTCTTCTTCAAAAGGCAAAATTATTGAAGAAGATGCAATGCAGAAAATAATTCAAAGGAGATGGGAGGATTTAAAAGCACTTACAAATTTTCTCAATGAAATTCTTTCATTACCAAAAGAAAAAATTACATGCGAGGATTTTGAGATAGGGATTCCAAGGGAAGAAAAAAGTTTAATTGATGAAATTGCTTTTGATTTTATTTATCTTGAAGAAATTATTTGGGAAGAAATATGAGGGGCAGTTTGAAGGAGGTTCCTGTAACGGATGTTTTTCAACTTCTTCATATAGGTAAAAAAACGGGTAAACTTTCAATAACAAATGGTAATGATTTTTTAGAAGTATTTTTAAAAGACGGGATTATAGTATATTCACTGATGGTAAACCGAAAAGAAAAGTTAGGGGAACTTCTTTTAAAAGATAATTTAATAGATGAAAAAACTTTCAAAAAAGCAATTTCATTACTTGATCAGGGGTATCCAAATATAGGTTATGTTCTTTGTGAAATGGGATTTGATGAAGAAATTTTAAAAAAATATAAAGAGAAAGAAATAATGGAATATTTGAGAGAAGCAATTTTGTGGGAAGAGGGTTTTTTCAATTTTATTCCTGATGAATATCCCAAACAAAGACCTGTTGTGGAAATAGATCCTTCAAGGTTTTTAATAGAATCAATTACAAAGTATGATGAATGGGAGAAGGTTAAAGAAATAATCTATCCTCTTGAAATGGTCCTTACAAAAAATTATTCAGGTGTTTTTACCCTTAATGAAAAAGAAAAAATAATTTATGAAAAAATAGATGGAGAAAAAAATGTAAAAGAAATAATTGAATCTTCCGGACTTGGAATAATTGAAGCTGCTGAAATTTTACAATCTCTTATTACAAAAGGGGCTGTTAGAAAACATGCCCCATTTCTAATTCCTAAGGAATCCCAAAAGGAAAAAATATTAGAACATCTGAACCTTGGGATGGCATTTTTAAAAATAAATCTTTTCGAGGAAGCAGAAAGGGAATTTAAAAGAGTGATAGAAATGGCACCTAATTCTTCTGAAGGTTACTTTTTTATGGGTATTCTTGAAGTATATAGAAATAATTATGAAATTGCAAAAAAATTTTTTGAAAAGGCAAAAGAAATTACTCCAAATAATAAGAAGTTAATTCATAATATTGCTTTTACCTGTTATAAATTAAAGGATTTTGAATCTGCTAATAAGTTATTAGAAGAAATAAAGGATGAGAAGGATAAAAAGTTTTTACTTTTAAAAGGAATTCTTGAATACGAAAGTGGCAATATACAGGTTGCAAAAGAATATTTTAAAAAGGTTATAAAGGATTTTCCTGATTTAAAGACATCCTTTTTATATTTTGCATTAATATATATAAAAGAAAAAAAATATTTGAATGCTCAAGAAGTTTTAAATTTAATTGAAAAAACCGAACCGGAAAATAAGAACTTATTAATTTTAAAAGGATTCATTTTCCACATTATAAAAAAATATGAAAATGCCATAGAAGTTTTAAATAAAGGTCTTTCCCTTTATCCTGACGAATGGAGATTTAATTTTTTACTGGCAGAAACTTATTATCAAGTTCAAGATATTCATAATGCTATTTTACAGTATGAAAAAGTGATTCAAAGGACAAAACATTTTAGGTCTTTTTTCAGGCTGGGGATTCTCTATTTAAGGGAGGGTATGAGAGAAAAGGCACTTAATTTTTGGAAAGAGGCTGAAAAAATCGAGCCTCAAAATAAACTTTTAAAAAGAAATCTTGAACTCCTTGAAAAAAGTTTAAAAAATGGAGGACCTTAGATACCTTGAACTTATTAAAAATTTTATTAAAAGAAAAATGGGAATAGACCTTTCAGCTTACAGGGAGAGTTATCTTTTAAGAAGGGTAAAGATAAGGATGGCAAAAACCCGTTCTCATACCCTTTCTTCTTATTACAATTTACTTTTGAAAGAAGAAAAAGAATCTCAAAATCTAATAGATACAATTGGAATAAATGTTTCGGTTTTTTTTAGAGACAGGGATGTTTTTGAAACAATTAAAAATACTATTTTACCTTATTTTAAAAATAGAGATTTTATAAAAATATGGAGTGCAGGATGTGCACAAGGTGAGGAAGCATACACGCTTTCAATTCTCTTTTTAGATCAGGGTTTTGAAAATTTTAAAATATTTGCAACAGATTTTGACTCAGAAATTATTGAAATGGCAAAAAACGGAATTTTTGAAGGAGAGAAACTTGAAGATTTTCCTTTTTATTTAAGGATTAAGTATATAGAAAAAATAAATAATAAATTTAAAGTAAAAGATTTTGTTAAAAAACATATAGAGTTCAAAATTCATGATCTTCTCTCTTCGCCTTTTGATAATGATTTTGATATCATTCTTTGCAGGAACGTTTTAATATACATGCAAAAAGATGCACAAAGAAAAGTTTTTGAGAATTTAACTTCTTCTCTAAAAAAAGATGGAATACTTATTTTAGGAAAGGTTGAGATGATTCATCCTGATTTTGAAAATTTTTATTTACCTTTAAATATAAAGGAAAAAATTTTTAAAAAAATAATATGAAAACAATTTACAAAATCTATTTTGTAAAACCATCCTCAGTGGATTATTTTTCAAAAATAGGTACTTTTATTGAAAAAATAAGGGAAAATAAAATAAATCATCTTCTCCTTTCTTTTTATACAAAGAGAATCGAGGAACTTTTAAAATTTAATCCCTCTCTTGAAAAGGAAATTTTTAATTGGGGGAAGTTAAAAAAAATTTCTTTTCCTTTAATTTATAAAAATTTTGATTTTTCAAATATGCGGGTTGTTTCCCTTATAAGATTTTATGAAATGGCAAAAAGAATTTCTTCAAGAATAGGAGGAGGAATTAAAATATTTTTTTTAGATAAAATTTTTGATCTGAATGAGATTTCTGAAGAAATTTTTGCTCTCGGCTTTAATAAAATTATTTTTTTTGATAAAGATTATCCTGAATTTTCAAAAATAAAACTTAAAAATGGAATGATAATGATTTATAATCCGGTAGGCAAAAAAAATACAAATTCTCCATACAAAATGGTTTTTAAGGAAGAAATTTGCGAAGATAAAGAAAATGAGGCAATTTATATTAATTCTTCTCCAGAAGAATTTTTTTACTTAACTGAAAAGTATTTTGAGAATTCCGAGAATTTTTTATATAAAGAAAAAAGAGAGAATTTAATGTATATGAAAAAGATTGAGGATTTGCTATTTAAAACAGAATATTTAATTTCCTATTCCGGCTTTTCAAACTCTTTAAATCTTTCCCTTTTAATTGATTACATTTTCGAAGAATTTACTTCCCTTTCTAAAAAGAAATCAAATTTAAAGGAATTTAAAGCTATTCTAAATAAAGTTTTAGAAAAAATTGGATTTAAAAATGTAGAAAATGGTAAACTTTTTAATCCCTATCCCTTCACTCTTTTCTTTCCTGACAGGAAAAGGTATTTGCTGAAAGAGTTAAAGCCTTTTGAATTTGTTTTTGAAAAAGAATTTTTAAAAGTTTCAAGGAATTTTAAAGTGAGAAGAATGGGAAATAATTTTGTTTTTGTTCACAAAAAAAGAGAAGATTTCTCTCCTTTAAATTTAAACATTGAAATAAAAAGGGATGGAAAAATTATAAAGGATTCTTTAAAAGAAGTTTTCTTTGAAAAGGGAAGGTATTATAAAATATATTTTGAAAATTTTAAACTTTCAGAAGGAGAAATAAAATTAAAGAAAATATTTTCTCAATTCTATCCCTATGTGATATTTGAAGGGAATATAAAGGAGAAAAATTGTGAAATTCTTTTTAGAGTCAACCTTAAAGGGGAAATTATAAAAACTCTTTCTCACAGATTCAAAATTTTAAATGCAAAAGGAGAAGGCTTTGCTTATCTTTTATATCCCCAAGATTTTGATTTTGCAATTTTTTCTCCATTTCCCTATTTTTTCAAAATCAGGGATAAGGGAATAGAACTGAAATTCAAAGAAGGTCCCTTTTTAATGGTATTTTATCCATTCCCGGAGAATGAAAAAAATATATGGGATAAATTTTTACCCTTCATTTATTCACCTCTTAGGATTAAGGAAAAGAATATTTGTAAAATGTTTACAATAAAAGATGGAATTTTTCTTCTCTGCTCAATGAGGCAGGTCGATTCCAAGAAATTTATATTAAGGGGGGTCTCTATTGGAAATTCTTTTAGCATAAATTTTCTTACTCCACCAAAGGAATTAAAACTTCTTGATTTTAAAGGGGAAAAGGAAATTAAAAATTTAGAAATTTCTCAAAATGAAGTAAGAATTAACTCTTCTGAGGGCGAAATGCTCACTGTTTTTATTAATTTTTAAATTTCTGTATCCCCGTTTTCCGGATACTCAAATTTTTTATCTTCTTTACGGAATTTTCTTAAAAATGTTGGAACCATAATTTCTTCTTCAGAAGTTCTTTCAGGGAAAGGTTCGAGTTCCTTTTTCCTTATCCTTTCATCTTCTATACCGGCTGCTATTAAAGTAATTTCCACTGTTCCTTCAGAAACTTCATCGGTAATATCAACTCCCAATATTGTTTCTATATCTTCTTTTTGATTTATCTCTGAAGCAAGATATCCAAAAATCTCTTGGATTTCTTCTGTTCTTATATCTTTTCCTCTTATGTTTATGAGTATACCTTTGGACTTTTTCACATCGACTTCTTCTAAAAGTGGCGAGGAAATTGCACTTCTTATTGCTTCAATTCCCCTTTTCTCTCCTTTTCCTTCTCCCATTCCTATTATTGCTCTTCCTCCAAGTGTGAGTATATTTTTTACATCAGCAAAATCAACATTTATATATCCTGGTTCTTGAATTATGTTCACGATTCCTTTTACTGCTCTGTAGAGAACTTCGTCTGCCTTCTCAAGAGCTGTTTTGAATAATATCTTTTGATCGCTTTGAAGAAGTTTATCATTAGGTATAATAAGCAATGTATTTACTTTATCTTTTAGTTCAAGGAGGGCTCTTTCTGCTTTTTCCATCTTTTTTTTGCCTTCTTCTCTGAAAGGTTTTGTTACAACTCCTACTGTAAGTATTCCCATTTCCTTAATTGCGTTTGCAAGTACAGGAATTCCACCGGTTCCGGTTCCGCCACCAAGTCCAGCTGTTAAAAAAACAAGATCGGCATCCCTTATTTTTTCCTTAATTTCTTCAAGAGATTCTTCCATAGCCCTTTTCCCTATTTGAGGATCTCCACCTGCTCCAAGCCCTCCTGTAATTTTTTTACCAATTACTATTTTTTCATCAGCATTAACCCTTGCAAGATGTTGGGCATCAGTATTTAATGCGATCGTGACGATATTTTTTATATTATTTCTGCTCATATAAGATACTGCATTGGAGCCGCCTCCTCCTATACCTATTACTTTTATTGTTATTCCCTTATAAGGGCTTTCAGCAAATTTTATCATTTTTAAACCTCCTTTTAAACTTAAATTTTTTCTAAAAAATCAATTAATTTTCTAAAAAAACTTTTCTTTTTCATTTTCTTAATTTTTTCTCTTTCCATTATTCCTATTTTTAGGACTCCTATTGCTGCTGAATAAGAGGGATGCGTTATTTCATTGGATAATCCGATCACATCTTTTGCCCCCTTTTTAATCACACTCAGTTTAAAAACCTCTTCAGCTATTTCTTCTATTCCTTCAAGGTTAGCATATCCACCTGTTAAAACTATTCCTGCTATAAGGTTTTCCTTTCCTCCCCATTTAAGGATTTCTAATTCACAAAATCTGAATATCTCAATAAGTCTTGCTTCAGTTATTTGGGCATATTCTTCAGGAGTTACCTTTATAGGTGGTCTTCCACCTGTTCTTTCAATTAAAACAGTCTCTTTTCCCTCTGCAAATTTTGGATGAGCAAAACTATATTTTTTTAAAAGTTCTTCAGCTTTTATCTTTGGTATTTTTAAACAAGTGGCAAGGTCACCAGCTAAAAAATCCCCGCCAATTTTCAAAGTACTTGTATATTGAATTCCTCCATCTTTCCATATTGCGAGGTCTGTTGTCCCTTTTCCTATGTCTATCAAAACGCATCCCTGACTTTTTTCTTCCTCATCTAAAACTGCAAATGAGGAAGCAAGTGGTTGGGTTATATAACCTTCTATTTCAAAACCAACTCTTTTGAAACATTTTTCTATTGTTTTTAATACATTCTTTTTTGCCTTTAAAACAAAAGCTTCCACTTCAAGTTTTACTCCTATCATTCCTACTGGCTCTTTGATTCCTTTTTGATCATCCACTATAAAGTGATTGGGATAGACAAAAATTACTTCTTTTTCTTCAGAATAGGATCTTGTTTTAGCCTGTTCTATTACCTTTTTAACATCTTCTCTTCTTATTTCGTTATCAGGCGTTTGTATAACCACAAATCCTTTTTCTATTTTACCTTCTGCATGTTCACCTGAAATTGAGACCATTATTTCCTTTTTATCTTTACCCGCCATTCTGAATGCCCCTTTTAATGCTTCTTCTATTGATTCTGATGCCTTTTCAATGTTAATTATTACACCTTTTTCAATTCCCTTACTTTCCGCCTCCCCCCATCCTAAAACTTTTATTTTATCTTCTTCTTTAACACCTACTAATCCTACAACTTTATAACTTCCTAAATCACATCCAACAACAAGTTCTTGATTGGCCACATCAATCCTCCTTTTTTTTAAAACTTAAAAATTTCAAATCAATTTCATTCTTGATATACTTATAATTTTCAAATAAAAAAAAGAGTTTTTCTTCAAAATTACCGAGTCCAAGAGTTACCACCTTTTTATTTTTAAAGATTATTTTATAATTATCTAAATTGATACATTCTATTGAATCAAAAAATTCCGGAAAATCTTTTTTAATTATTTTTAAGATTTCTATGCATGGATATAAAGAGGATATTTTCTTATTAAAAACTATTTCTATATTACCCTTTACATAAGGTAAATTCAAGTTTTTATACATTTTCATCAGTTTTGCTTCCTCATTAACAAAAATGTTCTCATTTAACTTACATATAGGTTCAAAATATTCCTTTTTTGCTCCGAGATTTGTTACTTTATTTTTAAATAAGAAGGCAAATAAAAATATTAGCAAGAATAGTATTAAAAATTTCTTATTTGTTTTCTTTCTTCTTTTATTTTTCAATTATTATTACCTCCTCCTCAAGATTTATTCCAAATTTTTTATAAACCCTTTCTTTTATATATTCTATTAAATTTTTGACATCTTCAAATTTTGCATTTCCCATGTTCTCTATAAAATTTGCATGTTTTAATGACACCATTGCATCTCCTATTCTTTTTCCTTTGCACCCTGCCTCTTCAATTAATTTCCCTGCAAAATTTCCTGGTGGATTTTTGAATATGCATCCTGCTGTTTTTTTATCGATGGGTTGTTTTTCTTTTCTCATAAAAATTACTCTTCTTTTAGCCTCTTTTATCTCTTTCTTATCCTTCATTTCAAGTTCAAATTCTGCTTCTATTATTATCCCATCCTGAATTCCTTTCCTGTAAGAGAATTTTAATTCATTCCTTTCCAGAGTTTTTATTTCTCTTTCCTTTATTATTACCACTCTTTTTAAATATTCACAGATTTCTTTTCCCATACTTCCAAAATTCATGTAAATCATTCCTCCAACTGTTGCAGGAACACCTGCTATGAATTCAAGTCCTGAAAGATTTTTATCCTCACATTCTTTAAGAATTTCCTGCGTTTTTACTCCGGCTTGCGCAATTAGTTTATTTCCCTCTATTTTTATTTCTCTAAGATTTTTCATTGAAATTGCAAGTCTTTCTATTATTCCGTCACCAAAGATGCAATTTGAGCCACCGCCGAGTATAAAAATTGGGATTGAATTTTTCTCTGAAAAATTAATTGCTTCAAAAATTTCTTCCATTCTTTCTGGTGCAAAAAAGAAAAGAGCATTTCCTCCTACTCTTATTGTGGTTAATCTCTTTAACGGATAATTTCTTATAATTCCTTTCATAATTTTTCAAAAATATTCTTTACAATTTTCCAGACATCACCAGCACCAAGCGATACTATAAGGTCTCCTTTTTTAATAATTTTTTTAATCCTTTCCTCTAAATTTTTTTCATTTACAAGATAAACCTCTTTTTTTATTTTTTTAATCTCATCGTATATAAGTTTACTTTTTACCCCTTTTATTTTTTTCTCACCTGCAGGATATATTGGTAATAAAAATACAATGTCAGCAATTGAAAGAGGTTTTGCAAAATCTTTAAAAAGATAGTAAGTTCTTGTATACCTATGAGGTTGAAATACAGCAATAACTCTCCCTTTTTTCCAGAAGTTTTTACAGGTTATAAGTGTTTCTCTTATTTCAGTGGGATGGTGTGCATAATCATCAAGCCATCCAATTCCGTTTCTTTCTCCTTTAAATTCAAATCTTCTTTGCATTCCCTTAAATTCTTCAAGGGCTTTTTTTATTATATTTGGAGATATCTTAAGTTCATAGGCTACTGCGATGCTCGCAAGGGCATTCAAAACATTATGTTTACCGGGTATATTTATTTTTATTCTTACTTTTTCTCCATTATATCTTATCTCAAAAATAGAATAATTGCTTTCAATTTTTAAATCTTTTGGATGGATATCAAACTTTTCTGAAAAGCCAAAAGTTATTACTTTCTTCTTTATATCTTTAACAATTTCCATTAAATTTTTATCTTCACCGTTAATTATTACACATCCATAAAATGGAACTCTTTTAAGGAACTCTTTAAAAGCCCTTTTTACACCATTTAAATTTTTATAAGTATCAAGATGTTCTCTATCAATATTTGTCACAACCGCGATTGTGGGGAATAAATTTAAAAAATATTTATCACTTTCATCAACCTCTGCAACAAGGAATTCGCTTTTTCCTAAAAAACTTCCTGTTGAGAATCCCTTTATTATCCCTCCAATCATAATTGTCGGTGAAAGCCCTGCTTCTTCCATTATTTTTGCTGTCATACTTGTGACAGTGCCTTTCCCATGTGCACCTGATATACAGATTGAGTATTTTGTTCTCGTTAATTCTGCAACCATTTCAAGTCTTCTTATAACTGGAATGTGCAATCTCCTTGCTTCACGCACTTCAGGATTATTTTCTTTTATTGCTGAAGAAATTATTACGAGGTTTGCCTCCCTCACATTTAAAGGAGAGTGATTGTAATATATTTTACAACCAAGCTTTTCAAGTCTTTCTGTAACCTCTGTTTTTTTAATATCAGAACCTGTAATCTTAAAACCCATGGAAATTAAGATTTCGGCAAGCCCGCTCATTCCGCTTCCACCAATTCCAACAAGATGTAATTTTTCAATTCCTTTTAATTTAAAAAGCATTTTTTAATTTCCTCAATTATTTTTTTCTCTGCAGAAAATCTTATTTTTTCCCCTTTTTTAAAAAACAACTTTTTTACCTTTTCAATAACTTTCTCTGTATTCGCTTCCTTTTCCTCAATCATTTCAAAAAAATCATATTTTTTAGAAATACACAGGGCGTTATAGAACTGATGATTGTCAGTTGCATAGGGGAAGGGGATTAAAAGAGAGGGAATCCCAAAATAGAGGAGTTCATAAATTGTAATGCCTCCTGCTCTTGTTATCGCTACATCAGAGGCAGTATAAAGAATTTCCATTTCTTTATAAAAAGGGAAAAGTATTATATTTTCTCTTTTCTTTTCTTTAATTTCTTCATAGAAATTTTTGCCTGAAACCAGTATAAATTTATAATCCTCCATTATTTTTGAAATTTCTATTCCTAAATTGTTTAAAAATCTTGAGCCCTGGCTCCCTCCAAATATTAAGATCACCTTTTCATCTTCTTTCAAATTTAAAATTTTTCTTGCTTCATTTCTTTCAATCTCCTTAAATTTTCTTAAAGGATTGCCTACAAATATTTTTTTACCTTTTAAATAATTTTTTGCTTCTTCAAAGCCTAAAAAATTGATCCTTGCTTTTTTAGAAAATATTTTGTTTACCCTTCCAGGAATACTATTTTGTTCAAGAATGAAATAGGGGATATTTCTTATGAATGCATAGAAAAGGAGTGGAAAAGATGCATAACTACCTGTTGCTATAATAGGGAATGGATTTTTACTCAAAAGATTAATTGACTCATATATTCCTTTAATATTTATAAAAACATTTTTTAAAACTGCCTTAATGTCTTTTCCCATAAATGGTGCTGCACTTATATAAATTAATTTTTCTTCAAAGGGTATCCTCAAATTTCCTCCTAAAACAAATATTACTTTAAAATTTTCTTTTTCCATTTCTTCTTTTATTCTCAATGCAGGAAATATGTGGCCACCAGTTCCTCCTGTTATTATAATAAATTTCATAAAATCACCACTTTTTCAAAACCTCTTTCTTCAAAATTTTCCTCTTTATCTTTCAAAGCCCTCAAAATTATTCCAAGAAAAATAAAATTTGAAAGGAGTGAAGAACCGCCAAAACTTATAAAGGGCAAAGGAAGTCCTGCTGGTGGCAATATTCCCATATTCACTCCTATATGCACTGCTACATAATAAAAAATAAATATTGCAAAACCAGCAGTATAAGTTGAGAGGAATTGATCGCTTGTTTTAAAGGAAACTTTTAAAAGAGATATTATAAGAGCGGTGTATAAAAAGATGAGAAAAGCAGCACCCAATACCCCAAATTCTTCACATATGAGTGAAAATATAAAATCCTTTTTAATCTCAGGTAGATATAGATATTTTGCTTCGCCTTTCCCTATCCCTTTACCAAAAAATGATCCTGATGCAATAGCAATTTTTGCCTGGGTTACCTGTTCATATTCTCTCTTTTCTTTAAATTCTCTCTGCACTCTTTCAATTAAATGGGATGAAAAACTTCTTTTGCCTGCGATTATTATAAACAAAGAGAAAATAGCCATAATTAACGAAAGTCTAAAAATTTTTAAAAGAGGAAGCCCTTTAATAAATAAAAGTAAAGTTAATACAAAAATTATTGAGATTGCTGAACTGAAATTCGGTTCCAGGGCAACTAAAAGGAAAAATACTAAAGAAACAGTAATTATATAGTATAACTTTTTGGTAAAAAATAATTCTTTTCCGTATTTATAAAAAAATGCACTAATGTATGCAATGTAAAGGGGTTTGAATATTTCAAAGGGTTGAAATTGTATTAATTTTAAATCAATCCATCTTTTTGCTCCCTGTATTCTTTGACCAAATAAAAGAACACTTATAAGAAGTATAAAACAAATAAGAAGATTTATGAAGCTATATTTTTGCCAGAATTTTTTAGGTATTTTAAAGAACAAAATAAATCCTGCCACTCCAGAAATTATTCTTGTAAATAAACTCTTAAAAACATCAAATTCAAATTTATTTAAAAATGCTATTTGATAAAAACTTGAACTGTATATCATAAAAATTCCAAACAGGATTAAAAGGAAGCATATTATTAATGAAATATAAATATATTTATATTCTTTTGAAAGCATTTTTGAAATCCTCCCCTCTTTCTTCATAATTTTTATACATATCAAAACTTGCGCATCCTGGAGAAAAAAGTATTATGTCATCTTTTTTTGCCATTTTAAAGGCAATTTTGAGTGCATCTTCTACTTTTTCAGCCATTTCTATTTTTATTTCCTTATCTTCTATATCTTTAAGTATTTCAAATCTTGATTTTCCAAATAGAACTATTCCTTTGCATTTTTTCTTTATTAATTTTTTAATTTCTTTAAAACTCAATCCTTTATTCAGTCCCCCCATTAAAAGGATAATATTTTCTTCAAAGGATTCAATTGCATTTTTAACTGAATGGGGATTTGTTGATTTAGAATCATTAAAAACTTTTATTCCATTTTTTTCACCTATGTATTCAAGTCTATGGGGGAGTCCTCTAAATTTTTCAAATTTTTCTTTTATATCTTCTAAATTTTTACCCAGAATCTTTAAAGTAAGGAGCACAAAAAGTCCATTTTTAATGTTGAAATTTTGATTTAAGGGGAAATTTATTTTTACTTCTTCAAAACATCCCGGAATATTAATTATTATTTTATCATTTTTTAAAAATATTCCTTCAACTTCTTTCTTTAAAGAGACTCTGAATACTTTTGGTTTTATTTTTCCTTTTAATTCAATTTCTTCATCAATTATTAAGAAGTCTTCTTCATTTTGGTTCTTAAATATGTTAAATTTTGAACTTATATAATCATCTAAATCTATATGCCAGTCAATATGGTCCTTATCTATGTTGAGAATTATACCTATATACGGTCTGAAAAATTTTATTCTCTTTAACTCAAAAGAAGAAACTTCAACTATAAAAGTTCCCTTTTTAAATGCAAATTCGGTCAGGGGTGTTCCTATATTCCCACCCATATAAACTTCATTATCATCCTTAAGACATTCATATATCCATTTTGTAACTGTTGATTTGCCATTTGTTCCTGTTATTGCTACAATTTTACCTTCAATAAACCTATAACCAATTTCAATCTCATCAACTAAAGGAATCCCCTTTTCCCTTATTCTTTTAATTATTCTTTCTTTTTCTGAAACACCAGGACTTGCTATTATCAAATCGTTCATTAAAATTTTATCTGAATTAATACCTTCTTCCAGGTATATATCTCTTGGCAATTTTTTCTTATAATAAGAAGGGATTTTTTTAATCTCCGATAAAAATATTTTATATCCAAGTTTATTCAAAAGTAAGGCACAGGAAGTGCCTGCCCTTTTTGCACCTATTATTCCAATTTTTTTCATCTTATTTTTAATGTGCTTAAAGCCACAAGCGAAAATATTATGCTCAAAAGCCAGAACCTTATTACAATTTTTGGTTCTTTTAATCCTTTTAATTCAAAATGGTGGTGAATCGGTGCGCATAAGAAAACTCTTTTTCCTGTTTTTTTAAAATATATTACTTGAATTATAACAGAAAGTGCCTCTATTAAAAATACACCTCCTGCAATAGGTAAAAGAAGTTCCTGTTTTGTAAGTATTGCCATTCCAGCTATTGCCCCTCCTATTGCTTGTGAGCCTGTGTCACCCATAAATATTTCTGCAGGATAAAAATTATACCATAAAAATCCTAAAAGGGCTCCAAGGAGGGATGCCCCGAAAACTGCCAATTCCCAGCTTTTTGATATAAATAAGATGTTTAAATAATTACTTATTACTTTATGTCCACCAACATAAGCAAGTATTATATAAACAGCCACAACTGTTGCAGAGACCCCGACAGCAAGCCCATCAAGGCCATCAGTGAGATTAACCGCATTTGTTGTTCCAACTAAAACAAAATATAAAAAAACAGGGTAAAGCAAACCAAAATTTAAAAGGAAATTTTTAAAAAATAATATCTGAGTTTTTGTAAGCAAACTTTTTTCAAAAAGAAAAAACATTATGAAGAAAAAAATAAGTGTAGCAATTGATTGATAAATTATTTTTATTCTTTTTGAGATTCCTTTCTTTTTTACTCCTTTCATTTTATAAATATCATCAATTAATCCAAGCACTCCAAAGGAAATGAAAAGAAAAATTATTGCATATAAAAATGGATTTCCCCAATCTCCCCATAATATTAATCCTGTAATTGTTCCAATTATTATTATAACACCTCCCATTGTAGGTGTCCCTTCTTTTACTTTGTGTCTTTCAGGAACATCCTCGCTTATTCTTTCAATTAATCTTTTACTTTTTAAATAAGAAATTAAATTTTTAGAAAAAATTAGCACAATGAGAAATGAAAAAGTTCCTGCAAGGGTTCCTCTCACTGTAACATATCCAAATAAGTTAAATATTATTGAATACTTTTTTAAAGGATAAAGGAGATAATAAAGCATTATAAGTACTCCTTTAATTTTTCCATTTCCATCTTTCTTGACCCCTTTATAAGTATAAGGTCGTTTTCTTTTGAAATTTCTTTTAATTTTTCTGAAAGTTTTTTAAAATCTTCAAAATGCTCTCCATAGATTCCGAGTTCTTTTGCTTTTTCTATTGTGTATTTTGTATATTTTCCAATTCCAAGGATAATTTCTATCCCGTTTTCTTTTGCCATTTTTGCAATTTGCATATGATAAATTTTTGATCTTTTCCCTAATTCAAGCATATCACCCATAACAAAAATTTTTCTCTTTTTTAAATCTTTATATGTTTTAAAAAGTGCTTCAGAGGAAGCGGGGTTTGAATTGTAGCAATCATAAATAAAAGTTATTTTATTTTTTTCAATTTTCTCCATTCTCAAAGGTGGCAATTTAAAATCTAAAAGAGCATCTTTCAAATCCTTTATTTCAAAACCTTCACACTCAATACATTTTAATGCACATAAAAGATTTTCTAAAAAAGCATATCCACCTCCTTTGTATTTAAAAGAGATTCCTTTATAGTTTAAATTAACTTCTTCTCCATCTATTTTATAATCCTCCTTTTCTATGTTATAAAAAATTACATTTTTAAAATTTTTTTTAATATAAGATGTCCCATATGTATTTTCATTGAATATTAAATATCTCGGCTTTTTAATAAACTTAAAAAGATTTATTTTTTCATTAAATATTTCTTTAATACTTCCAAAAAATTCAATATGAGCAGGTGCTATTTTTGTGATAATTCCTGCAGAAGGTTTCACAAGTTTAGTTAATTTTTCAATTTCACCTTTTTTATTTGTTGCGATTTCACATACAAGATACTCATGTTCATCTTTAATTTCACAAAGTGTTAAAGGAACACCGATGAAATTGTTATAACTTTTTTTACTTTTTAATGCATTTTTATTCAATTTAATTAAAAAATGGTGTATTAAATCTTTCAAAGTTGTTTTACCAACAGAACCTGTTATTCCGATTACTTTTATTTTTTTATTCATTTTTCTTTTTATCCTTGCTATTTTCCATAAGAAATTTAAAGTATCAGGAACTTCAACAATTTTAGAAGAGGGTGAAAATTTTTGCTTAAATCCTCTTTCAACAAAAGCAAAAATTGCTCCTCTTTTTATTGCATCTTCAGCAAACATAGAGCCATTTATTTTTTCTCCTTTTATTCCTATAAAAATATCACCCTCTTCAATTTCCCTTGAATCAATTTTAATTCCCCTTGCAATTTTTAAAATTTCTTCAATATTCATCTTTTTCAATTATTTCAAGAATAACCTTTTTATCGTTAAAGGGATATTTTATTCCTTTAATTTCTTGATATTCTTCATGCCCTTTACCTGCTATAAGTAAAATATCATCTTCTTCCATCATTTTTATTCCCATTCTTATTGCTTCTTTTCTATCAGGATTTATTAAGCACTTTTCCTTATATTTAATTCCTTTCTTAATATCCTCTATTATTTCCAATTCATCTTCAAATCTTGGATTATCAGAAGTTAAAATAACAATGTCTGCTATTTCTGATGCCACTTTTCCCATCAAAGGTCTTTTACTTTTATCTCTATTCCCACCTGCTCCAAATATAACAATTAATCTTTTTGGATTTAAACTTTTTAAAGTAATTAAAACATTTCTAAGTGCATCAGGTGTATGGGCATAATCAACATAAATTTTTTTATTCTTTTTATTCTCAATTTTTTCAAGTCTTCCAGGCACACCTTTAAATTCTTTAATCCCTTCTAATATCATTTCTTTTTCAAAGCCCATTTCTTTTAAAAGAGAAAAAACACCAAGGATATTATAAAGGTTTGGCTCACCAATTAATCCTGTAGATAAAATAGTTTTTTCTTTTTTATGAGTTATCTCAACTTTCATAGAAAAGGGTAAAATGTTTAGTATTCTCCCTTTATAATCGCATTCTTCTTTTATTCCGAAAGATACTTTTTTAAAATTTAATTCTTTATAAAGTCTTTTACCGTATTCATCATCAATATTTATCGAAGCAATTCCATTTTTTATATATTCAAACATTTTTTTCTTTGAAAGATAATAATCTTCCATTGTTATGTGAAAATCAAGATGGTCCTGTGTTAAATTTGTGAATATTCCTCCCTCTATTTCAAAGTCATAAAATCTTTTTAATTTAAGAGCATGGGAAGTTATTTCCATTACGCACCATTTGATATTTTTTTCTTTAAATTTTTTAAATATTTTATAAAGAATCAAAGGAGGAGGACATGTATAACCTGTTTCTATTTTTTCTGAATTGAAGGATGAATAAAGAGTTGTTATCATTCCAACTTTTTCATTTGCTTTTTCTAATATTTCCTTTATCAAAAAAACAGAAGTAGTTTTGCCATTTGTTCCTGTTACACCGATTATTTTGAAATCAAAAGGACCATAAATTTTTTTCACAATTTTGTGAAGTGCCACCACTGTATCAGGAACAACTATAAAAGGTTTTTTTGTATCTATTTTTTTCTCACATATAAAAGCAAAGGCTCCATTTTTTTCTGCTTCTTTTACAAAATCATGTCCATCATTTTTAATTCCCCTTATACATACAAAAATTCCGCCCTTTTTAACTTCCTTTGAATTATCATATATTTCATTTATTTCAACATCTTCAAAATTGAAAACTTCTCCTTTTACTATTTTTAAAATTTCACTCAATTTCATTTCTTGCAATTAAACTTTTTTCAAATTCTTTTAAAGGTTTTATTAAAGGAAGCATTTCCTGAACAATTTTTTTAAAATAAGGAGCAACAATTTCTGATGCAAATCTTCCTTTTTCAGGTTCATCAATCATTATATAGATTAAATATTCAGGGTCTTCTTCAGGGAAAAAACCAACAAAACTCATTATCCCTTTATCCATATCATATTTTCTCTCATAAACATCAAATTTCTGGGCAGTTCCTGTTTTACCACATACAGAAATACCCGGAATCTTTGCATTTCTTCCTGTTCCCTCTTCTATTACCATTCTCAAAGTGTTTTTTATAATCCTTATTTCTTCATCGTTAAAAACTTTTCTTATTATTTTTGGATAATTTCTCACCTTTAATTTCTCCCCATCTATAACTTCTTTTAAAATAAAGGGTTCAAGAAGATATCCTCCATTTGCTATTATTGCATAGGCAAGTGCGATTTGGAGGCCATTCACAAAAACCCCCTGTCCAAAAGAAAAATTAGCCTGATAATGCTCGTCCCATTCTCTATAGTCTTTTAATTTACCGCTTTCTTCTCCTGGAAAATCTATACCTGTTTTTATCCCAAAACCCATTAAAAGAGCAGTCTCGTATATCTTCTTTGGAGGAAGTAATAGTGCTATTTTACTTATCCCTATATTTGATGAATATACTATAACTTCAGAAGGTAAAACTAAATTTTTCTTTCTTAAATGGGGTTCAGGATCATGAATTTCTAATCCCCTTATAATAAGGGAGCCTGGTGTAATATCAATCTGTTGAAATTTATTATACAATCTTTCTTTGATAAAAGCTCCGTAAGTTACAATTTTGAATACAGAACCCGGCTCATAAAGATAGGTTATGGGTAATGCTCTCCAGTCGGGTAAAAAATTATTTGGAATTTTGTGAGGATCAAAAGATGGATAGGATACACATGTTAAAATTTCGCCTGTTTTTGGGTTCATAATTATTACAAATCCTCTCTTTGCATTATTTTCCCTTATACATTCTTTTAAATTTTTATAAGATATTTCTTGAAGATCAACATCTATTGTAAGAATAATATCTTTTCCATCTTTTGGTTCTTTATTTTTAAAATCAGGTAAATTTACGAGTTTTCCATTTCTCGTTCTATAAAGAACTTGAAAACCCTTTTCACCAGACAGCACTCTATCATAATAATACTCAATTCCTTCAAGACCCCTTCCATCTTTTCCTACGATTCCTATAAATGGGGCACATATTTCCCCGTAGGGATATACCCTTTTCCATTCATTTCCTTCTCTTAAAGATACAGCAAGAATTTTTGATTTTCTATCGTATATTGTTCCTCTTTTACCTTGAATTATCCTTTTAATGAAAAATTGCTTTTTTGCCATTTCTTTATAAAAAGCCCCTTCTTTTGAAAATTGAAAATTTATTAGATTGTATATGTAAAAAATAAAAGTCCCAAATATAAAAAAGTGTAATATTATTTTTCTAATTTTCATTTTATTATTCCTTTTTCTCTTGCCATTTTTTCAATGCTTTCCATTTTTTCCATTTCAGCGACTTCCTTTCTCAGTTTATCAACTTCCTCTTCAATTTTTGCACATTCCTTTTCAAGTCTTTTTATTTCTGCTCCTACTTTTATAATTTTCCCTCTTATAAAAAGGGTTAAGAAAATAATTATTAAGATTAAAAGAGTTTTAAAAATCATTTTCATATCTTTTCAGCACATCTAAGTTTAGCAGACCTTGACCTTGGATTTTCCTCAATCTCAGATATACTCGGGGTCAAAGGTTTTTTTGTTATTATTTTCATTTTCATTTCTTTAAAAAAGTTCTTAACAATTCTATCTTCAAGTGAATGGTATGAAAGACAGAGTATTCTGCCATTTATTTTTAAGAAATTATAAGCCTTAAAGAGGGCATTTTTTATTTTTTCAAGTTCATCATTTATATAAATTCTAAAAGCTTGATATACCCTTTGTTTTGTTTTTTCCCATCTTTTGTAAGGCAAAGTTTTTTCAATTATTTTATTTAAATCACTTGTTGTTTTTATTTTTTCTTTTTCTTTAAATATATAATAAGCAATTTTTCTATAAAAGGGCTCTTCACCAAATTCTTTCAATATCCTTTCAATTTCTCCTTTGTTTAACTTTTTTATTTTTTTCCATAAAGGTAAATTTTTTGATGTATCATATCTTAAATCAAGTATTTCATCCCTTTTAAAAGAAAATCCCCTTTTTGAATGCTCAATATGGTAGGATGAGATTCCAAAATCAAATAGAACTTTATCAATTTCTTTTATATTCAATTCTTTTAGAATAATATCAATGTTTTCAAAATCTTCGTTGAAAATTTTAACATTTTCATATTTTTCAAATTCTTTTTTTGAAATCTCAAATATTTCTCTATCTTTTTCAATTCCTATGATCAGAATATCTTTTTCCCTTTCTAAAAATTTAAGG
Source organism: Caldifarciminota bacterium (assembly GCA_039803745.1). GTDB lineage: Bacteria > Hydrothermota > Hydrothermia > Hydrothermales > Hydrothermaceae > JBDRZD01. Next base: position 619 of record JBDRZD010000023.1, on the reverse strand, counting down.
GAATGACCACCAAAACCAAAAGTTGCATCAATAATTATGTCTCCTTTCTTTGGATTTAATAAATTTAAAACCTCATTAGCCATGCAAGGTATATGGTATTTCAGAGGGGAAATCCCTCCATATTTATAATACCTTTCTGTATTTTTTCTATTACATCTTTTTGATACTCCTCATATTTTTCAGGATTCCATATTTCAATCCACCTTGGCATAGAAATAAAAAGGCATTTATCTTTAATACCCGCATATTCCATTAAACCACCTGGCAGAAGTATTCTTCCATAAGTATCAAATTCAATTTCCTGGTGAATCCCTATTATTTCTCTTACTGTTTTCCTTTTTTCAATATCATATAATGCCCAATCCTTTTTAATTCTTTCTATAAATAATTTCCACTCTTCTTGACTATAAACATAAATACAGGGATCATAACCCTTTGTTAAAATAATTTTTTTACCAAATTTTTTTCTTAAAAATACAGGGAAAGAAACCCTCCCTTTTGCATCTACACTGTTTAACCTATTATTTCTATTCATACCACTTTTTCCCACATTTTACCACAGAATAAAATTTTAAAGTATTTTTATACTACCTTGTCAAGTAGGAGGGAAATTTTTATA
>JBDRZD010000022.1:0-27956 GCA_039803745.1 Caldifarciminota bacterium | reverse complement strand
TAAAAAATTCCAACATTTTTCAAAATCTGCCAATTCTTTTGAAAAGAAATTCCCTTAAACTGGCATTTTTTGAAGTTAAATTGAATATATTTTCTTTCCAGCATATTTCAAAACAAATAGGAAATCCTTTTTTTCTTAAATAATTTATGAATTCTAAATGTTTACCTTTTCTCCATAAATTTTTTATTGATTCATTTTTTAAATTGCCAAGTTTTAATCCGTTTAAAAATGAACAGGGTATGAGGTTCCCTTCAACATCTATATGAATTTGATGAAAAGAGGGACATTTTTTCCTTCTTGTATAAAAAATACCTTCTAATATTTTTATAATTTGAGAAAGAAAATTTTTATTGAATTCAACAAGTTTTTTTGTTTCTTTATAATTTAAACTCAGTTTTTCTTCCTGAATTAAATTTATTGCTCCTATTTTTTCCCCTTTCCATTTTGTTTTTTCAAAAATTTCTTTTTTAATCTGAATAACTTTTCCGAAATAATGCTCATCAATACCATCTGTATCTTTTTCTATTTTTTCTCTTATTTTTTCAATCTCATTTATATTCAATTTTGAAACACATGTAAGAACACAGAGTTTTGGTCTTTCATTATCTTTTCTTAATTCTTTTAAAATTTTTATTCCCTTTATCCCCTTTTCATAAGCACCTTTTACCCCTCTTATAAAATCATTTAAATCATCATAACCATCTATAGAAAATTTTATTAAATCAACTTTTGAAGAAATTAATTTTCTTGCAATCTCCTCATTTAAATTCATACCTGTTGTAACAATCTGAACATAACCGTTTTTCTCTTTAATGTATTTTATTATTTCGGGTAAATCATTTCTTAAAAGGGGTTCTGTATCAACAAATAAAAATTTTTTAACACCAAAGGAAATTAAATCATCTATGATTTTAAATATCTCTTCCTTTTTCATTCCATAATCTCTATTTTTTTCATATATTTTCCAGTATTTGCAGGTTTTACATTTATGCATACATTTTATATTAAGTGTTATATGGGCTAAAGTTGGAAGATTATTCTTAAGTCTTATGAATTCTTTTAATAATTTTTTCAAAAAATTATTTTGAAAACTGCTCTTCTATTTTTCTTTTGGAGTTCTATTTTTAAAGATTTTTCAACAGGTCTTGAATTTCCATAAGCAGAAGCATAAATTTTTTCCTCTGGAATTCCTTTTTGAACAAGATATCTTAAAATCTCGGTTGCTCTCCTTGCAGAGAGTTCCCAGTTTGTTGGAAACAGATCTTCTTTTGATTTAACCGGTATTCTATCTGTATGAACACCAACTTCAATTTCTTTAAAATTTATTTTATTTAAAAATTCGTAAAGTTTTGAAAGTTTTTCTTCCCCTTTTTTTGATATCTTATATCCACCGGGCTCAAATATCTCGTCAGTTAAAATCTCTATTTCTAATTTATTTCTTTCTTCTCTTAAAGAGAACTCACCTGATAAAATTCTTTTTGCCTCTTCAAAAACCGCAGGAACTGTTTCTCTTTCTTCTTTTGGAAAAGTCTCAATTAAAGAAGAAAGTTCTTTTGAAATTTTCTCAGTTAAAACCTCTCTTTCCTTTTCAAGTTCTAAAACATAATTTTTTAAAGGAGAAACATAAAATTTATTATATAAAAAGAAAATGGTTATAATTATCAATATTATTAAAATCAGAATTAATTCCCTTAATTTCAAGTTATTTCAATTCCTCCCTGTTCAAATAAATATCTTTTTATTTTCTGGGTTGTTGTTTTTGGAAATTCTTCTTCCCTTATTGAGAAACTTCTTACCCTTTTATAATCGGCAAGTTCTTTATTTATCTTTTCAATCTCCTCTTCTATTATTTTATTAAGTTTTTCATCTGTAATTTCAATCTCCTTTTCCTTTGACCATTCATCAAGAAATTCAAAATCAGGATAAATTATGGCATGGATTTCTTCTACTTTTGTTTTTGGATGAATTCTTGCGAGAACAAGAACTTCTTTTATAAATGGAGACTGTAAAAGTTTTTCTTCAATCTCTTCAGGATATATATTCTTGCCACCTTTTGTTACAATAACAGATTTCTTTCTTCCTGTAATATATAAAAATCCATCCTTATCAACCTTACCCATATCACCTGTTAAAAACCACTCACCCCTGAAAACTTTTTTTGTTGCCTCTTCATTCTTATAATATCCTTTCATCACTATTTTCCCTTTTACCCCTATCTCACCTACTCCCTCAGGGTCAGGGTCAAATATCTTCACCTCAACACCTGGGAGTGGTGGACCAACAGATTCATTCTTACATTTACCGGGCAGATTTACACTTACAACAGGTGAAGTTTCAGAAAGCCCATAACCCTGATAGATTGGAAATCCCATAAGTTCATATTCTCTTGATATCCATCTCGGAAGTGCAGCACCTCCTGAAATCAAATATTTTAATCTATCAAGCCCGAGTTCACTCCTTACTTTTTTAAATAAAAGATGAGAAACCCTTTTATTACCTGTAAGTTGAAACATCTTTGATAATCCTTTTAACGAATAGAACATTCCTTTTTTTATAATATTTGCTTTTCTCACATTTTTATTTATTCCCATGAGTAATTTTTCAAGTAAAAGAGGAACAACTAAAAATATTGTTGGTCTTGCTGTTTTTAAATCTTCTAATAATTCTTTTGATTTTAAAGAACGAGCATAAAATATTTCACAGCCAATTGTTAAAGGTGCTAAGAATCCACAGGTTCCCTCAAAAACATGATGTATTGGTAAAATTGAGAAGAAAACATCATTTTCGTCAACATCAAGAACTTTTAACATCATTTCAATATTTGAAAGGATATTGTCATGGGTAAGCATTATTCCTTTTGGAAGTCCTGTTGTTCCTGAGGTATATAATATCAAAGCAACATCATCTCTTTTTAATTCCTCTGGTTTATCCATCTCTTTTATTTCACTAAATATAAATGGTAAATTTGGCTCTGGATTTTCTGAATCAAAAGAAATTATTTCTTTAAGTTCTGGAATATCATCTTTAACTTCTACAATTTCATCATAAAACCTTGATGAAACAAACAAAAATTTTGATTCTGAATGCCTCATTATATGAGCCCATTCAGAAGAAGTTGCTCTTGAATCCAAAGGAACAACTATCCCACCTGCCCATAAAATTCCTAAATGGCACATTCCCCATTCAGGTCTATTTTCACCTAAAACTGCTGCCCTTTCGCCCTTTTTAAATCTTTTTGATTTTAGATAGCCAGCAATTTTTTTTACATTTTCAAGAAGTTCTGAATAGGTAACCTCATAAAACACATTCTCCTTTCTCATCCTCATTGCGATTCTGTCAGGATATCTTTTGGCACAAAAAGTTAAAATATCAACTATTTTATTATAATTTTCTACAGGTATTTCTCTTCCTTTCATAATGCTAAATTATATAAGATTATAAAAATCAGAGTCAATTTCCACATCAATTTCAGGGTATAAGAGTGATTCAGGAGGCTCTTTTATTTTAATTATATCCTTTTCAGTTGTTATAAAATAATCATAATTTTTTGAAAATATTTCTTTAATTTCCTTTTCAGAATAAAAATGATGATCCCTGAACTTTATTTTTTCTTTAATATTTATATTTTTTTTATGAAGAAAATCAAAAAAACTTTTTGCATCACCAATTCCGCAGAAAACTAAATTTTTTTTATTTTTAATTTCTTTTTCATTAAATATTTTCCCATAATAATTTTTAAAACCTTTTAAACAATACCTCATAAAATATACATTTTTAACTTCAAATTTTTTTAAAATTTTTTTTAAACTCCTTCTTTCTTTTTCATTTAAATAATCAAATTTCTCATTTATTATTAAAATATCAGCCCTTTTTATCCCATTATAATCTTCACGGAGTTTTCCAAAGGGGAAAAATTTTTCTTTTTTAAAAATTACTTTATATGGTAAAACTAAAATATTCTTTGAAAATCTATAATTTAAATATTGATAGGCATCATCAAGAACAAAAATATCTACATCAAATTTTTTCTTAATCTCTTCCATTATTTTTTCCCTTTTTTTGGAAATTCCTATTATAATTTTTTCACCAAATCTTTTAAGATAAAGATATGCTTCATCTCCTATTTCGTAAGGAGAATAATTATTTCCCTTTATTATCATATCTTTTTTAATTTTTCTTTTATACCCCCTTAATATCACAGCAACTTTTTTATTTTTATTTATTAGATATTCAACTATTTTAATTGTTAAGGGAGTCTTCCCTGCCCCTCCAATTAAAAGACTTCCTGTGCATATTGAAGGAAAATAGAAATTTTTTTGGATTTTCAAGTAAAAATATTTATAAATTAAAAAGAAAATTTCATAAGGTGAAATCATTTAATTTTTAAAAAATTTTCCTTCACACCTTCCCTTTTACTTTTTATAAAAAGGGAAAATATTGCTAAAATCATATATAAAATTCCTATTAAAACTCTTATTTTTGGATGAGGGAAGATAAATTGTGATAAAAATAAAAGTAAGAGTAAGAAACCTTCAAAAATGTTGAACTCAAAATCTGCAAGAAGGATGATTGCGAAAAGGCTCTGAGCAGCAGTTAAAAATATTTCTTCCTTTTGTCTTAAATCAATAGGAAGACCACTTTTTAAAGATAAGGCAGATATTGAATAAACGATTGGAAGTGTTCCAACAAGCAGGGTCCATTGATTTACTTTTGATGATACAAGTGTATTAAAACCAGAAGATGGCTTACCTTTTAACACGAATATACACATTGCAATTATTTCAGGAGCCTCTGATGCAAGAGGAGCAACCCATTGAACAAGCAAAAATTCTTCAATTTTTAAAATCTTTCCTGTTTTAACAAGTGATTCTGCAAACTCATGCCCTGAAATAAGTATACAAAATCCTGCATAAAAAAATAGAAAAAATATAATAAATAGTCTCTTTAATTTTTTCATTAAAATTAATTTTTTTAAAAACGGGGTTTCCTCTATTTCCGCTTTATGGGATTTTGATGCCTTTGAAAGGTATATGAAAAATATAATAAGAAAGATTAAAGAATCAACCAAATTTAAAGAATTTTTAAAAGGCAAAATAAAAGCATAAATTGTTGCAATCAAAAGTGTTTTTAATTCAAGACCCAATGTCTTTTCAAGTTTCAATGTCTTTTTCTTATATTTTATTCCAAATAAAAAAATAACAAGTGTCCACCCAACCCCTATTAAAAGCCTATTTGCTCCTGTCATATTTGCAAGAGCATAGGAAGAATAACCTCCCTTTTTTGGAGCCATCCATGCAAAATAAAAATCAACAATGTATTCAGGCAAAACAGCAAGAAGTGCAAGAAAGGCAAAAGATAAAGATTTTGAAAAATCTATTTGTGCACTTTCTGTTGCAACTGTTAATATGTATGCTGCTCCTGCGATACAAAGCCCACTGAATATCGCTATTAAAAAGGGGTGAAGTTCTGTTTTCAACAATTTTAAAAAAATCCATGGAAGGGTTAAAAAAAATGAAAACAAAAATTCCATAAAATATAATTATAAAGGATTTGACTTATTTTTTATAATTTGTTTATAATTAAAAACTTTAATAGTTAAATAAAAAATTGGAGTTCTTAAATGAGAAATAAAAGAAAGGAGAGAATTGGTGTTGTAATAAGTGATAAAATGGATAAAACACGAGTTGTGCTTGTTGAAAGAATTTTTGTTCATCCTAAATATAAAAAGGAAGTTAGAGCAAGAAAAAAATATTATGTGCATGATGAGAATAATGAATGTAAAACAGGAGATGTTGTAAGAATAATGGAGACAAGACCCCTTTCAAAACTTAAAAGGTGGAGAGTTGTTGAGATTATTAAAAGGGCAAAGGAATTATGATTCAGCAGCAAACAAGACTTAAGGTTGCTGATAATACAGGTGCACAGGAAATAATGGTTATAAGGGTTTTAGGTGGTAGTAAAAGAAGATATGGGTATGTAGGTGATATTGTGGTTGCAAGTGTAAAAAAGGCTATACCTAATGCCCCTGTAAAAAAAGGAGATATAGTAAGAGCAGTAATAGTAAGAACAAAAAAGGAATATAAAAGAAAAGATGGAACAAGTGTAAGATTTGATGATAATGCAGCAGTTATAATAGATACGGCAGGAGAACCAAAAGGAACAAGAGTTTTTGGACCTGTAGCAAAAGAACTTAGAGATAAAAGATTTACAAAAATAATTTCTCTTGCACCGGAAGTTGTTTGAAAATGGCAAAAAGATGAAAAAGATTTGTAGAAAGATAAAAAATGCACCAGTGGAAGATTTAATGGAGGTCGTTTAAAAATGGCGGCAAAGATAAAAAAAGGTGATCAAGTGATTGTTATTTCCGGAGATGAAAAGGGGAAAGTTGGGAAAGTGATAAAAGTATTTCCAAAAGAAAATAGGGCTATTGTTGAAAAGGTAAATCTTGTTAAAAAACATGAGAGGTTTAGGGGACCCACACAACCTTCTGGAATAATAGAAAAGGAAGCACCATTACATATTTCAAATCTTGCACTTATATGCCCTAATTGTGGAGAAAGAACAAGAGTGGGTTTCAGGTTTGAAGGAGAAAGAAAGATAAGGTATTGCAAAAAATGCAAACAATCGGTTGAAAAATAATGGCTGCAAGGCTTTTAGAATATTATAAAAAAGAAGTGGTTAAAAAATTAATGAAGGAATTTGGTTATAAAAATATTTACCAAGTTCCAAAGATTGAAAAAATAGTAATAAATGTGGGTTTTGGAGAAGCAGTTCAGGACCCAAAATTACTTGAATCCGTCCAAAAAGACCTTTCTCTCATAGCAGGTCAATGGCCTATAATAAGAAGAGCAAGAAAACATGTTGCAGCCTTTAAACTCCGAAAGGGTATGCCTATTGGAGTCAAGGTTACATTAAGAGGGGAAAGAAGTTATATTTTCCTTGATAAATTAATAACTTTTGCCCTTCCAAGGACAAGAGATTTTAGAGGTTTACCAAGAAACTCCTTTGATGGAAGAGGCAATTATAATTTTGGTCTTGATGAGCATGTTGTTTTTCCAGAAATTGATATAGATAAGGTAAAGGTTCATTTTGGAATGGACATAGCAATAGTCACAACAGCAAAGACAGATTACGAAGCATTGAGACTTTTAGAAGAACTTGGTTTTCCTTTTAAAAGAAAATAGGAGGTAAAAATTGGCAAGGAAAGCAAAATTTATAAGAGCTTTTACTGTAGAACCAAAATTTAAGGTAAGGAAAAGGAATAGATGTAAAAGGTGTGGAAGACCAAGAGGATATTTGAGAAAATTTGGAATTTGCAGAATTTGTTTTAGGGAACTTGCTGTAAGGGGTGAAATCCCTGGTGTAAAAAAAGCGAGTTGGTAAAATGATGACTGATCCAATTGCAGACATGCTTACAAGAATTAAAAATAGTATAATGGCCGGGCATAAAGAGGTAAAAGTTCCCCATTCAAAAATGAAAGAAAAAATTGCGGGAATACTTAAAAGAGAAGGATTCATAGAAGATTATGAAGTGATCGGGGAAATTCCTAAAAAGGAAATTTTAATTAAATTTAAAATTTATAAGGGTAAAAATGCCATAACAGAGTTAAAAAGAATAAGTAAACCCGGAAGAAGAATTTATGTGGATAAAGATGAAATACCATGGGTTATGAATGGACTGGGAATTGCAATAATTTCTACATCAAAAGGACTTTTGACTGATAGAGAGGCGAGAAAAAATAAAATAGGAGGAGAAGTGATCTGCTATGTATGGTAAAGGAGGTAAAAATGTCAAAAATAGGTAAAATTCCTGTTGATATTCCCCCTAATGTAAATATAGAAATAAAGGGTAATGTAATAAGTGTTAAAGGTCCAAAAGGTGTCCTAACTTTTGAATTTCATCCAAAAATTGAGGTAAAAGTTATAGATAAAAAGATAGTTGTCGAAAGAAAAAGCGATGAAAAGCTTTTAAAGGCTCTCCATGGAACAACAAGACAAATAATTAAAAACATGATTGCAGGAGTTACAGAGGGTTATAGAAAAGTTCTTGTTGTTGAAGGAATGGGGTATAAAGTAAATATGGAAGGTAATAAACTTGCTCTAAATGTCGGATATTCACATCCTGTTTATTATACGCCTCCACAAGGCATTAAATTAACTGTGCAGGGAAACAAAATAATAGTTGAAGGTATTGATAAACAAAAGGTTGGACAGGTTGCAGCAGAAATAAGAAGAATTAAAGAGCCGGATCCATATAAAGGTAAAGGAATAAGATATGAGGATGAAAAATTAAGGTTAAAACCTGGAAAGGCTGCAGTTACAAGGGGTGGATAAGTGCAAAGAGAAGAAAAAATCCTGAGAAGAAAAAGAAGACATTTAAGGGTAAGGAAAAAAGTTATAGGCACACCAGAAAGACCGAGGTTGTGTGTATATAAATCTTTAAAGCACATATATGCTCAAATTGTAATTGACCCACCTTTTGGTTCATGTAAAGTTTTAACAGGTGCTTCAACCTGCTCTCCTGAAATAAGGGAAAAAATTAAAAATTTAAAGACAAAAGTTGCAAAGGCTAAAGAAGTAGGTAAACTTATAGCAGAAAGAGCTACAAAACTCGGTATTAAAAAAGTTGTTTTTGATAGAGCAGGATATAAATATCATGGTAGAATAAAAGCATTAGCAGAGGGAGCAAGGGAAGGGGGACTTGAATTTTGATCAGTTTCAAAAAAACAATTGGACATTCTGAAACAAAAAAATATCTTGAAAAAATTTTAATTTCTAAAAAATTACCTTCTTCTTTTCTCTTTGCAGGCCCAGAAGGTGTAGGAAAAGCAACGTGTGCTTTTGAATTTGTTAAAATCTATTTTTGTTTAAAAGAAGATAAACCCTGTGATGAGTGTATAAACTGCAAAAGGATAAATCATTTTAATTTTCCAAATTTAAGGCTTGTTTTACCAGAAGAAATTGAAGAAAAAATTTTAGAGGAAATAGAATCTGGTAGCATAAATCCTGATAATCTCAGGGGAAATTCTTTTTCAAGAAGTCTTGTGATAAGTATTAATCAAATAAGAAGGATTAAAGAGGAGATAATCTACCCTCCATCAGAAGGAGACAGGATTTTCTACATCATTCTTGATGGTGATCTAATGGGGAGAGAAGCACAGAATGCATTCTTAAAAACACTTGAAGAGCCGCCCCCTTATATAACTTTTATACTTATCTCCTCTCATTCTGAACTCCTCTTGCCAACAATAAGATCAAGAACACAAAGAATAGCATTTTCTCCTTTAACCTTTGAAGAATTTTCAAAATATAAATTCCCAAAACTATATAACCTTCAATATCTTTATAATCTTTCAGGAGGAAGCATTGGAAAAGCAAAACTTATGATCTCAAAAGATATTGAAGATATAAAGAAGAGGATGCTTCAAATCCTTATGATGAAAAAAACACCATACCACTTATTGAAAGGCGAAATTAAAAGGGATGACCTTATATTAATGTGCAATATATTACAATTTATCTTAAAGGATCTTTTAAATGTAAAAATTGGAAAGGAAGATAATATAATATTTAAAGAAATGCTACCGTTTTATGTAAGATACAGGGACAAAATAAGGAGAGAGGAAATTGAAAAAAAATACTATGATACATTAGAACTGGAGGACGCAATAAATAGAAGAGCAAATATTTCATTAATCCTCATGAGTTTTCCAAAATTTTCTTTTGTTTAAGGAGGGAAAAACAATGGAAATTCATGAAGTTAGAAATTTATATGGAATTGAATCCTATTACACTGAGGAAGAAAAGATGATAAGAAACACTGTAAGGGAATTTGTTAAAAATAGAGTTTTGCCTATTATAAAAGAATACTGGCTTAAGGGTGAATTTCCAAAAGAATTAATTCCTGAAATGGCTGAACTCGGTCTTCTTGGAATTACATTGCCGGAAGAATATGGTGGAATTTCTCTTGGTCCTGTTGCCTATGGACTTGTAATGGAAGAACTTGAATACGGGGATTCTGGTATAAGAAGTTTTTGTTCTGTTCATAATTCCCTTGCAATTTATTCCATATACACATTTGGCTCAGAAGAGCAGAAGAAAAAATATTTGCCTGAAATGGCAAAAGGAAAACTTATAGGATGTTATGGGCTCACAGAGCCAAATGCGGGAAGTGACCCATCATCCCTTGAAACAAGGGCAATAAAAAAGGGGAATAAATGGATACTAAATGGAACAAAGATGTGGATAACAAATGGAACAATAGCAGATATTGCGATAATATGGGCAAAAGATGAAGAGAATAATTTTCACGGATTTATAGTTGAAAAGGGGACAAAGGGTTTTTCTTCAAGAGAGATAAAAACAAAAATATCAATGAGGGCTTCTGATACATCAGAGTTAATTCTTGAAGATGTAGAACTTGATGATTCTTATAGATTACCAAATACCGTTGGCTTTAAGAGTTGTCTTATGCCTTTAAATGAAGCAAGATATGGAATAACATGGGGATGTGTTGGTGCTGCATGGGCTTGTTTTGAAGAAGCACTCAATCATTCAAAAACAAGAATCCAATTTAAAAAACCTATTGGTTCATTCCAGTTGATTCAGCAAAAACTCACAGATATGTTTGAAGAAATAGTAAAATCTGAAATTTTATGTTTGCACCTTGGAAGATTAAAAGAAAAAGGTAAAGCAAAACATTATCATGTCTCTCTTGTAAAAAGAAATAACACAAAAATGGCATTGAATGTTGCAAGGGAAGCAAGGGTTATTTTAGGAGCATATGGAATAACAGCAGAATATAATTCAATGAGACATGCAGCCAATCTTGAAAGTGTTCATACATATGAAGGAACATATGAAATCCACACATTGATTGTTGGCAAAACGCTTACAGGTTTTGACGCAATTGAATAATTTCTTAAAAAATAAAAGGGTTTTAATAACAGGAATCAAGGGGTTTGTCGGACCTTATCTTGCAGAAGAAATCTTAAACTTAAATGGAGAGGTCTATGGGATTGATCTTCCAGGTGAAATAGGAATTCATCCTTTAAAAAAAATAATTGAAAATGTAGAAATATTTGAGGGTAATTTAGAAGAAAAAAATTTTGTCTCCAAGGTGATTAAAAAAGTAAAACCGGATTTTATATTTCATCTCGCTGCAAAATCATCTACCTTTGAATCCTTTTTAAAACCCATTGATTTTCTTAAAGCAAATTGCATTGGAACATTAAATTTACTTGAGACTTTAAGAAAAACCGAGACGAGCACTACCTTTATCTTTGCAGGTTCTTCTGATGAATACGGAATTGTAATTTCTTCATACAAACAATATAAAAAATTAAAGAAAAAATATGGAGAGATAATACCAAGGCCTAATAAAATACCTGAATTTCCTGTAAATGAAGATAATCCTTTAAGACCTCTCTCCCCTTATGCTTTAACTAAAATTTATGGTGATTTTTTAACAAGACAGTATAGCAATTTTACAAAAATAAAGGGAATTGTTGCAAGATCATTTAATCATGAAGGTGCTGGAAGGGGAAAAGGTTTTGTTAGCAGAGATATAATTAACCAGGTCATACTATGTAAAAGGGAAGGAATAAACAAAATAAAAGCAGGCAATATCATGGCAATGAGGGATTGGTCCCATGTGAAAGATATTGTAAAGGGTTATATACTTATTGCTGAAAAAGGTGAAAATGGGAGTGTTTATAATCTTGGTTCAGGAAGAACAAACTCAGTCTTAACATTCATTCTCCTTTCTCTTGAATGTGCAGGATTCAAGATTTTTGAAATAAAAAGTAAAAAATATTTAAAGAAAAAAATTGAAAATCCACTTGAGGAAAGGAAGATTAATATTTATGGGTTTAAATTCGATTCATTTAATATTGATGAATTAGTAATGAAAGAAAAAATAAATTTTGATATAGAAGATGAAGGCGTTATTATAGAAACTCAAAAAGGGAAAATAGAAATTTTAATAGATGAGAAAAGGTTGAGACCTTCTGATGCACCTATACTTTTATGTGATAATACAAAGATCAAAAAATTGGGATTTAGAATAAATTTTACATTAAAAGACATAATTAAGGAAATGCTTGAATATTATCAAACAATCTCTTTGGAATAAACCCTGAATCTTTTATAAGGATTACCACCAAGCCTTTTTATCAAATTATTTATTGCATAATTATCTTCCAAAGTTAAAGAACCCTCTGCTTCTTTATATCCGAGTTTCCTTCCAATTTTAAAAAGTTTTGCTGCAAGAATTACACCAATTCCCTCTCTATATTCTTCAAGGACACCGAGTAATAAAAGTCTTCCTGTTTTAAGTCTTGGTCTTGATGGGAATGGAATTTTGCCAAGTCTGTATAATAATTTTATAATATTTAATAAATTCAATTTACCATTCATATCTCTTATCGCCTCAAAAATATTTGGAATACCAATTCCAATTCCAACCGGCTTATCATTAAATTCAGCAATTTGAACTGTTTCTTCTACTAAAACTGGTTTAAGTTCTTCTGTAATATACTCAATGTCATCCTCATCAAGTAAAACTGTTCCCCAGTTATTTTCCCATGCTTTATTATAAATATTTCTTACTATTTCCATTTCTTCTTTTATCCTTTTCATATTGGCATTTCTTATAATAAGTTTACCCTTCTCTTTTATCATATCTTCCATTTTCTTAGCCTTTTCAATTCTTTCCTCGGGTTCATTTTCAAGATTGAAATGCCATGCAAAGAAATCTATCTTTTTTTTGAATTTACATTTTTCTAATAAATCTTTATAATAAGGTGGATGAAACGGTATCATTATCATCTGCATCCTGTCAAACCCTTCTATCTGTATCCCCCATAATCCATCATAGGCAAAACTTGCAGGACCTATTATTTCTTTTTTACCTTTATTTTTTAAAAATTCTTCTACCTTTTCAAAAAGTTTCTCAGCAACTTCCTGATCATTTATACATTCAAAATAGCCAAAAAAACCAGTTTTTTCAAGATCAACCCCTACAACAGGATGCATTGCAGTATAAGCAATTATTCTTCCAGCAGGCTCATTATTTTTATAAGCAATAAAATATTTTAAATCCATCTTTTTAAAAGCAGGACTTTTCCCATTTGGATCAAGATTTTCCATTTCCATTCTTTTTAAAAGGGGAATAAAATTATATTCTTTATAGATCTTATAGGGCATCTCAATAAATTTTATTAAATCTCTTTTATTTTCAACTTCTATCACCTTTATCATATTAAAATTATAAAGTTTTTAAATTTTGATTACAAAATAAATTTTCATTAAAATTTAAATATGGAGTTTAAGGAATTAAAAAATATTCCTTATTCCTTTACTAATATCTATCCAATTAAAGAGCACTATGATTTTTATAAAAGATGGGTTAAAGAAGGTTATCATGGGGAGATGAAGTATATGGAAAAAATAAAAGAAAGGGAAAGTTTAGACAATATTTTTAGAGAAGCGAAATCCTGTATGGTTATTGGCATACCCTATTACATAGAAATCCCTCAAAAAGAATACAGAATTTCAAGATATGCCATTTTTTATGACTATCACTTATGGATAAAGGAAAGATTAAAAGAGATTTTGAAAAAATACAATGTTTATGGGAAAATATATATTGATACAGGTCCAATTTTAGAAAGGTCTTTTGCTCAAAAGGCAGGGTTAGGATTTATCGGTAAGAATACAAATCTAATATCTTTTAAAAAGGGCTCTTATTTTTTTCTTGCCGAAATAATTTTACCCTTTGAAATCCGGAAATTAGTAAATGGAGAAAATGAAAATTTTTGCGGTAAATGTAAAAAATGTATTGAAGCATGCCCAACAGGTGCATTAAAAGAAAATTTTTTACTTGACGCAAGAAAATGCATTTCATATTTAACAATTGAATATAAAGGGATAATAGAAGAAGAATTAATTAAAAAAATAGGAAACAATATTTTTGGATGCGATATATGTCAGGAAGTATGTCCGTGGAATAAAAATCCATTAAAATATGACGAAAACTTTTTAAAACCAAATTATGAAATTTTAAATTTTTCTCTTGAAGATTTTTTAAGATTAAAAGAAGAAGATTTTAAAAAAATTTTCAAAAATACACCATTTAAAAGGATAGGCTATATAAATTTTTTAAGGAATTGCATTATATGTGCAGGGAATACAGATTTTGATAAATATAAAAAAATTTTAAAAGAATTTTTAAAAAACAATAATGAAATTTTACAAATTCACACTTCTTTTATATTTAAAAATAAAACTTCCCCCTCCCTTTAAAATTTTTATTTAATCTTTACAAACTTCTTAATTTCTCCTTTTTCCTCTGTTTTAATTTTCACAAAATATACACCCTGCCCTATTTCATTGCCCTTTTCATCCCGAGCATTCCATAAGAGGTAATATATGCCTGGTTCCTTTACTTCATTTATAAGGGTTTTAATCTTTCTTCCTGATAAATTATAAACAGTTATTTCAACCTTTGTTTTCTTCGGTATTCCATAAACAAATTTTATGAACTTGTCCTTGCATATTGAATTTACAATTTTGAAGAAGAATTTATCAGGGATAAGTTTTACCTTCTCCTTAACTCCCACAAATTCATAATAACCAGAATCAGGATCCCTTCCAAAATTTCTCCACCATGAGGAATCTTCTGAGAAAAGATAAAATTCAATTAAATTTGTTCCTGAAGGAACTGGAATTGAATAATAATATGTTGAACCTGATACACTATCACTTGTAATGTAACTAAATGCTCCACCATTCAGTCTATATCCAAGTGAATCATAGAGAAGACCTGTCCAATCGGTAATCTGTGTTGAGACATAAAGGGTTGTGTCAAACAAATCAAATGTTGTATTTTCATATAATGGCGCTGTAAAGTCAACCCCTATTTGGGCTTCATTTGAATAAGCAGAGGTTGTTTCTGGCTGAACATAATTTGCTTTCACTACATAATAATAGAAAGTATGAGTATTCACATTAGGATCAGAATAGAATGTTTCTGTTGTTGTTCCAATTGATGTATAAGGTCCGCCCTGTGTTAAACTTCTTAAAATCTCAAAATTCTCTATACCGAGTATTTCACGATAAAGGTTTGGCTTTTTATAAGAAACTCTTTCTGTGATCTGGAATTTAAAAGGTCTTGAAATAGATTTTGATATTTTTAAATCATATAATGAAGATTTTTCCTTTCTAACATTTTCCTTAGCAGAATAAAAATTAAAGTTTGGATTCTTTGAAGAAAGTAAACCGGGTAAATAAGAAACAAATGAGGAAATTACAAAATCATAACCTATAGGTATCCATCCAGTTCCTATATTGTATTTACTTCTTGTTGTATAAGAAGTATCATCAGAAATTATATACGGAGAATCATCTCCAAGCCATTTAATACCTACATGAAAGTCACCTGAAGTAATTAAAATATTTTGGGAAGAAAGGTCAAAAACCTGGTAATTAGGATATAGATTAGTGATTATTACAGTATCAGAATAAATTATATTTCCTGGATTTCCTGTTCCATCATCCTGCCAGATGATAAGTTCTGCAGTATCAGGAACTTGATAGAACATCATTGCAACTGCTTGAATTTTGCATGGATAATATTGGGGAGTGAATCTTGTTGCAATCATGTCTCCCTGTATCCATCCCGGCCAGTAATAATAGGGACCAGAGTCATAATAAAGTTCTTCATAGGGTGCATCCCATTCAAGTTTCACTTCATTTTCTCCTGGAACACCATAGGCTATTAGGTTTGAGGGAGCAATTGGATAGAGAATATAGAAAGAATAAGTTTGTGTGATTGTTGTATTCAATGCATTATCCTTTGCTGTTATATAAAAGTCAACAACCTGTCCAGGGGATTGGTCAGGTATCTCATATGTAAATGTATCTCCTGAAACAATAGTATGGGTTATTGCATAAAGTTCTCCACCAACTACATAATAAAGGGAATCTGCACTTATTCCTGAAATATCCTGAATTATTGCTTTCACAATGTAAGGTCCTTGATAGGCATTTTGTGGTCTTTGTATTACTGTTATTGAGGGACCTTGATTATCTGGAGTGAATTGAATTGAAAAATCATCTATATACCACCAGAATTCGTCATTGGCGACATAATGGAAAGCAATTTTAACATTATCCTTACCATTCACAAACTGGGTTATGTCAAAATATTTATAACCTGAATCATCCTGATTTGAATACATTGCAATTTTTATCCATGTATTCCCACCATCAGTTGATAAGAGAACTCTTCCTGAGTCAAGCCTTGCAGTGGTAAAATCGTTATAATAATGCCAGAAAGAAAGGGTATATGTTCCGTAAGACGAACAATTAAATCTTGGTGAGATAAGCCAGTCATCACTCCATTCAACAGGTGAATAATAAATCCTTGCAACGGTTCTCGGAGGCGATGTAGAAACATATCTATGCCAGTCATTGTTATCAACAACTGGTGGTGATTGTGTTCCTCCATCAATTATTTTCCATCCACAGAATGGGGGCTCTGTTGAATTTAACCACTGTTCATCAAAATCCTTTGTATAAGGAGGAACATGATACATTGGACATACTCTAAATGTAATGCTTGAAATATCGTTTGATGGATTCTGGTCATTTGGAAGTTGTGTTCCTGCATAAAGGGTTATGATTCCTGTATCCTGAGGCACAAATAAAGTTGCGAATGTAAAGGTATCTATTTCATTTATTTCCAAATAGCCTGTCCATGTTTCCCATATTGTATCAGTTCCACCAAGGGTATAGAATACAGGGACTGATGTAATAGGATTGAGTCCAAAGTTCTTTATTATTGCCTTTATTTCAAGTTGGTCCCCTACATGAACAGGTTTTGGAAGAGGAAGAATCCCAGTAATTCCTGCATCGTTACTTGCTGCTGTTGGTTCTGTTGCAAATATTCTCACTGAATCAATAAACATATTATTTCCATAGCCGCTTTTTGCAAGAAAAGAAATATATAGAATTTTATCGGGTGGGAAATCACCAATCTCAACATTATGTTGAGTCCAGCCTGCTGTTGATGAATATCTTGCAAATCCTGCAACTCTTTGGAATGTAATAGCATCATAGGAATATTCAACAATTATTGAATCAGGAGAGGTAGAATATCCGGGATCATGATACATATAGAACCTGAGCATTATCTTTCTCGCAATATTACCTACATTGAAAGGATGGGTTATCAATCTTGCCCTTGAACCAGAGGAGGCATTAAAAGATCTATAACCTGCCACTGCATATCCCTCTAAAACAGGGGCAGAAGGGTTTGTGGGGGAAGTAAATCTTTCCCAGTTATATGTTCCTGAAACAATTATTCTTTGCCAGGAGGTCGGTGGAATTGTTGAATTGGAAGGAGGAAATAAAACAGGATTGAAACCAGAGGCACACCTTGTTGAATCATCATACACTTCTATATGTAAAGGAGTTCTATCATTAAAAGGATTCTGGTCCCCTGTTAAAGCAGTTGTTAAAAATAGTGTATCCATTCCAAGAAAATTCATTGTTACAGGAATTTTAACAGTGTCAGTTTCAAAAGGAGGGAGTGTTCTTGTATATAAACGGCTACCGGTTATCGGGCTCGTTTTAAAATAATAATTTATATAAAAATTTGATTGAGGAGAATAACCTGCATTGAAAATCCCAAGAATTATTGTATCAGGTAAATTCCTTATTGCTGTTAAATTTTTCATTCTTATCCAGTATGTTCCTATATCATCTGAATAAACTCTTTGTTCTCCTTCAACAAGTGAACCTCCTCCACTTATCACAAACTCCTGATTGTAATTTCTAAATTTATTAACATCTCCTATAGCAACTCCATAATCAATTTGCCCTGAAACAGATTTTGGAATCAATCTTATCCATGCGCTTCCACCAGGACCAATCCAGAAAATTACAGGAATTGCAGAAGATGAGTAACCACCTGTTATTATAAGTTCATTTCCTTTGTTATCTGTAATAACATTTCCTATAGCAATATCATTATCAGAGGTTCCCCATGTGGTTGTCCATAACCATGCCCTTCCACTCCATACAGAACCTGTCCAGTTCCATACAGAAACCTGATAAGAAGTGGAACCATGAACAACTGCAAATTCATTCCCATAAAGTTCTGGATCAATATCTCCTATAACAACATCCCAAGAACCAGTCACACCTGTAGTTATTGGTGAGACTATCCAGTTTGAACCATCCCAGTATACCATCCATATTGCAGAAGAACCAACCACATATAACTCATTACCAGGGATATCAGGTCTTACATCACCTATTGCGACACCCCTTGGTGCATAACTTCCTGTAAGAGATATTGTTGTTATATCCCATCCAGCCTGTGTCCAGATTACCCTTAAAATCTGTGGTGGAGATGTTGTGGCAGCTGTTAATACAATTTCGTTTGGATTCCCATCATTATTTGCATCTCCAATCACTATATCGTTCACAGGACCCGGTGCATTAAAGGAACCTTTTAATTCCCATCCTGGTAAAACATCGTTCCATTCAAACCAGTAAACTGTATAAGGGGATGATGAAAGACCAACAATTATATCAGTGTATTCGTCTCCATCAATATTTCCGATAGCAACTGCATAAGCACCTGAAGGAAAAGTATAGGGCAGGTTTATTCTAAATTTATTCTTTCCAAAGGAAGATGAAGATGTATCAGTTGCAATAACAAGGTTATTTGTTCCAGAAGATTGAACAGTAATTATCCTTATTGTATCATCATTTATTCCTTTGAAATATTTCCCTATCACAACTTCTCTTGTGGGATTCACTGTAGCACCTACCCATATTCTATTTGTATCTATAATGGGTGCTGGTAATTTTGTTTCAATTATCTTTGCTTTTGATATTGTAAATTCGGGTTTGGGGAGTTCTTTTGCATAGAGCGAGATAACAACCCCTATTACCACTACTTTCACTATTTTTTTCATAACACCTCCTTTTATTTTAAATATTATAAAATTTTTTGACTTAAAAAATCAAACCATTTGAAAAATTTCTATTCTTTCTTTTAAAATACTTTTCATTGTGAAAGGAGAATTATGAAAGAAATTCTTGAAAAAGGTCTTGATTTTATAGATGGCGAATTTGGATGGATAATATATGAGATAGCAAAAATTACAAATATTTCTGCCTTTGGGGAGGATATAGAGGTTTCATATTCGGAAAGACAGGGAGGAAATGTAAGGGTTTATAAAAGTGGAAATTTTGGATTTGCCACTTTCACAAAGCCTGAAGATGTAACTTATGCTGCCAAAAAATCTTCTTATTTTTCAAAACTTGAAAAAAAGAAGGAGATTCCTTTAAAAAAAGTAGAAGTTGTAAATGATAAATTTTACCCTGAACTGAAAAATGACCCAAGAAAAATTCCAATTTCAGAAAAAATTGAACTTGTTAAAAATTACAACAAAATTTTTCTTCAAGAAAAAGATAAAATAAGAAATGCAATCATAAGATATAACGAGGTTGATTTAAAGAAATTTATTTTGAGAACCGACGGAAGTTACATAGAAGAAAACAGAATATACTGTGGAATCGCCTTTTCAGCATTTGCCTTTGATGGTTCAAGAATCCAGCCATTTTATAAAAGTTTTGGAGACCAGAGAGGATTTGATACTGTATTAAATAAAGAAAAGGATATTGAAGAGGCAATTTCCAATGCCTTTTTACTTTTAAAAAGTGAAAAGGTTCAGGGAGGTCTTTATACCTGTGTTCTTGACCCCGAAATTGCAGGAGTTTTTATCCACGAGGCATTCGGACATTTATCAGAAGCTGACCATATTTATAAAAACGAAAAATTGAAAGAAATAATGAAACCCGGAAACATAGTTGGAAGTGAAATTCTAAATGTTGTAGATGATGGCTCGCTAATAGGTGAAAGAGGATTTTATAAATATGATGATGAAGGAGTCCCTTCCTCTAAAAAATATCTCATAAAAAATGGAATTTTATCTTCAAGACTCCATTCAGTATATACTGCCTCTTTAATGAACGAAGAATTAACAGGAAATGCAAGGGCAATAAACTATAGATTCCCTCCAATTGTGAGAATGAGTTCTACCTATATAGAACCGGGTGAAAAGAGTTTTGAAGAAATTATAGGAGATATAAAAGATGGTATTTATATAAAGGGGGCTATTGGAGGGCAGACAGAACTTGAAATGTTTACATTTAGTGCACAGGCAGGATATATAATAAAGAATGGAAAAATTAAAGAACCTGTAAGAGATGTTATTTTAACAGGAAATGTCTTTGAAACTTTAAAAAATATTGACGCAATTGGTAATGACCTTGAATTACACGGAGGAATAAGCGGGTGTGGGAAAAACGGCCAGTATCCCTTGCCTGTTTCTACAGGCTCACCTCATATAAGGATTAAAAATGTTTTGATAGGAGGTAAATGATGGAGAAAATAATAAAAGAACTTGAAAAAAGAAATATTAAAAAATTTGAGATATTTTATGAAAAAAGAATAAAAGATGAAATAAAATTCAACCAGAATGAACCTGAAGAGTTTAATGAGAAAAAGGAAGCAGGTTTTGGATTAAGAATAATTAAAGATGGCAAAAGAGGATTTTTATCTTTTAATATATTTCAGGATCCGGAAGAAATAATTGATAAAGCAATTGAAACCTCTATTTATGGTAAAGAAATAGATATTGATTTTCCTTCTGAAAAAATTGAAAGGGATTTAAAAATTTTTTATGATTTGGAATGGAATGAAAAGGAAAGAATCAGGATCGGGAAAGAGATGGTAAGAGAAATTTCGTCCAGATATAAAGATTTAAAAGTAAATATTTCTTTTTCAAAGGAATATATTGAAAGAAAAATATTTAATTCAAGTGGACTTGATGCTGAATTTAGAAAAAGCATATTTTCCTATTATCTTCATGTTTTTGGATTAACAGAAACAGGTATAATTTTTATAATAGATGGTGAATCAAATTTTAAGCCAGAATTTAATTTTGATAAAATTTTAAAAGATGTAATTTTTCTTCTTGAAAAATGCAAAATAAAAGATGATATAAAGAGCGGGAAATACCCTGTAATTTTTTCTCCATTCTCCTTAGAATTTTTTGCATGGGGAATAATAAATGGAATTGATGGGAAAAATTTTGAAAAAGGTATAACACCACTTAAAGACAAAAAGGGTGAAAGAATTTTATCTGACAAAATAACAATAATAAATGATCCTGAAAGGGAAGATTTAACTGGCTCTGCTCCATTTGATGATGAGGGCACAAAAACAGAAAAATTTAAATTTATAGAAAATGGAATTTTAAAGGATTTTATGGTTTGCCTTGAAACATCAAAAAGAACAGGAATTAAACCAAGAGGTAACGGATTTAGATCTTCTTTTGAAAGTTTACCTATGCGTTCATTTTCTAATTTTGTAATCCAAAACGGAGAAAAAAGTCTTGAAGAGATGATAAAAGAAATTGATTATGGTTTAATAATTTATGAAACAATAGGGGCAGGACAATCAAATATCCTTGCAGGTGAATATTCATTCAATGTTGGGCTCGGTTTTTTAATAAAGAATGGAGAAATTAAAGGAAGAGTAAAAGATGCAATGATTTCTGGGAATTTTTATGAAGATTTTAAAAATATCATAGCAATTTCAAAAGAAACAAAAAAATATTATAATTATGAAGTACCTTTTATACTTGTTTCTGATGTAAAAGTGAATGTAAAATAATTCTATCTCAAAATAATCACATTTATTCTCTTATTTTCCTCCTTGGAATTAAGATTTATAAAATAAATTCCTGATGGAAGTTTTTTTCCATTTTTATCTTTTCCATCCCATATGATTTTCCCTGCTGAATTTATTTTATACATGTTTATAATCTCACCTGCTGAATTAAATATCTTTATAACTGCATCTTTATCCCTGATTCCACTAAAAGATATAACTGTGTTTTCCCTAAAAATATTTGGATAAACATTAAATAAAACTTTTTCCTTTGAAGTTTTCTCCGAAATTTCAACATAGAATGGGACATAAACATCATCTACATACCATCCTTCTTGGGTTACGCTATAATCACTTATAAATCTGAATCTCATCCTGGTCGTCTTTCCAAAGAACCTATTTACATTGAATGTCTTTTGCACCCATGATGTTTGATTTCCTGTATAAATATCAAATGTCCACCAGAAATGGGAACCATTATTTAAATCAAAGTGAGCATAATCCCAGTCCTGTTCAAGAGAATACCAGGTATAATAAGAAAGTGTTTTATTTGGTGTGACAACAAAATATGGAGATACAAGTTTTGCATCATTCTCATTTGTATACTGCCAGCTTCCCTCAACACCTGAATACCATGAATGAGTAGGGGAATTATATCTATATGTTGTTTGATGCCAGTTATCATATGTTCCATAATGTGTCCATCCATTAACTCCTGATTCCATATTATCCGAAAACCCGGGATTTGTTGTTATCATAAATGGAATTGTATCAGTTATATCTCCTGTTGTAATTACAAATTTTGCAATATGTTTATCAGGGCATGATGAGGATATATTAAATGTAACACTTAATATTGTATCAATATTTCCAGGAGGAATTGTTATTGGGTAAGGTGAAACATTTGCTATTGTAATATACGGATCACTTGTTGAAATCTGTCCCTCACCTGTATAATTTCCTGTTCCCATATTTTTAGCAAGAACCTTTAATCTTATGTTTTCACCTGGTTCTGCAAATCCATTATTATTTCCTGATACTTCATTCAAAGAATAATCATACCATAAAGCCTTCGGAATCGGTATAATTCCTATTTCTGCTCCCTGATAAATCTCTTTATTAGAAGCCTGGACAAACACGACAATATGACAATCCTTCTCTTTCCACGATGAGGATATTGTAAAATTTCTTGACCTTGTTATCGAACTATTTGCAGGTATTGTAACAGATTCACCATTTGCATCCGGAAGCATATCCCTTACAACAAAATCAAGCTCGGTCATACCCTGCCAGTTATAGGGTATATCATTTTCAACAATTACAAAATGGAGTATCCCTGTTATCGCACTTGAGGAAGTATTTTGGATTGTTGCAGTTACTGTTCCAGAATTTGAAACAGAATCATAATTACATGTTAAAGAAATTATAAGATTTGATGGATTATTTATCCTTTGATTATAATCTCTTCTATAAAATGGATACATTGTGCCATAATGAAGTCCACCAACTTCACTTATAATTCCATCAAAGAATGTAATGGGATAACCTGTTAACCCGTAATAGCTTGCCCTTTGTGCAGATTCTTGAGTGTAAAATGAATCACTTGTAGAAGGATGATAAGCAATTACAACAATAGAATCATATGTTCTTTCATATATTTCATCAAGCCCTCTTGCAGCACCCGGACAGTACCAGCACCATGTAGCTGTAAACTCTTCCGCCACTACTATCCTCTGGGCAGCATGAGATAGATTACTTATAACTATTACACTCCCTAATACACACCACATCTTCTTCATATTTCTCACCTCCTTTAATTATATTTATTATATTCTAATTTGCTTTTATATTTCAAGTAAGTGTATAATTTAATAAAATGTTAAGTTTAATTTTACATTTTTTATTTTTAAATTTCTCAGTTTTAATAAATGAAATTCAGGTATCTCCAGGTGATACTATTGAATGGATTGAATTGAGAAATTTTGGAGAGAATGATATATACGGATTTAAAATTATTTCAAGAGAAGATACAGCAACCATAAATATTCATTCTAATGATAGTATAATACTTATTGGGAAAAACGAAATAATTGGTAATTTAATTTTTAATGACATCCAGGATTCTATAAAAATTGTTGATCCTTATGGTGTTTTAGTTTATTCTTTTTATTATTCAAATGACGCTTCCTTTTCACAGAATACCTCAAAAACACCACCACCTTTTTATTCTTCCTGTCTCTTTTTCGGTCCTGCTGACCCATTAAATCCTATAGATACTGTTTTTCATTTTTATATAGATTCAACTCCGACACCGGGATTTTCAAATAATGATTATGGCTGGATATCAGGATATGTATATTCTGCACAAAATAATCTTCCAATCCATGGTGCCCAAGTTCATGCTCAGGGTATAAATGGTTTTGGAGAAAACACTGTTTATACTGATAGTAATGGATATTATATTGTTTATGGACTCGGGATTGACCTTTATGCTTTATGTGCATCAAAAGATGGTTACTATCCACAATGTTACCCAGAATTAGTCCAAACATATCCTGAAAGTACTGTAACAGGAATAAACTTTTATTTAAACCCCCTCAAAGTTAAAGAATTTAGAAAATTAATTTTCTTAAAAGAAAAACAAATTTCAAAAAATTATGATGTTTTTGACGTAACAGGAAGAAAGATAGATTTGCCTTCAAAAGGGGTGTATACGCTAAAAAAAGACAAAAAAAGAGAAAGAATAATTTTTATAAGATAAAATTCTTATTTAAAAAATAAAATCTTTGAGATTCAAAATTGATTTACTTTATAATTTAAAAATGAAAAAAATATCCATAATTCTATCAATAATCATTCTATATTCCTGTAAGGGGATAAAACCTGTCCCTATGTTATCCAATGTTGAAGAAAGAATAATAGATAATGGGTCAAAGATAATCTTAAAATGGGAAAGATTAAAAGATGTTGACGGATATAATGTTTATTTTGATGAAAATACCGAACCTGATATTGTGCTTGCACCTCATGTTGATTCCCTTTTTCTTCCTTATCCAAAAAAGAAAGTTGAAATAACCGTATTTAGAGAAGATATTGAATCAAGACCTTATGTTTTAGATTACAAGGTTAAAGTTGATACATTTATATTTTATCCAAATAGACTTGCTGATCCAACAAAACCTTCTGGATTTTATTTTGATTCTTTGGGAAGTATTAAAAGGGTAAATACAAGGGATACTTTTATAAAAAAATGTGATTTTGTATTTGAAGAAATAATTGAAAATGATACATCCCTTTATCTTTATGGACCAAGGGGATGGTATGTTCCATGGAATCAAAAAAATAATAAAATTTCAATGAATTTTTCTGATTTAAGCATAGGAAAATGTGATACAGCATTTTTAAATGAATATAAAGATGTAGTTAAAATAACTCTTGGTAAAACATACTTTTTATGGTTTACAGAAGATACAGTATTAAATGAAGATGACAATTTTGCTAAAATATATATCACTTTAAAGGATGATGAGAAGAGAGAATATTATGTTCAGATAGGTTATCAGAAAAAAAAGGGAATAAGATGGCTCAAAAGTGAATAAAAAAATATTTCTTTTCCTCCTATTTATAATATTAATAAAAATTCCAATAATTTTAAAAACAGACTTAAGTCCTGATGAATGCTATTATTTTTTATGGTCAAAAAATTTAGATATTTCTTATTATGACCATCCACCTATGGTTGCCTATCTTATAAAAATTTCAACAGAAATATTTGGCGAAAATGAAATAGGGGTGAGATTTTTTGCAATTTTTTTAAGTTTTTTGACAGGCATTTTTTTAATATTAATTGGTAAAAAGTTAAAAGATTATGATACTTCTTTAAATATCCTGCTCCTTATTGCACCTTCAATATTATTTTCTATTGGAAGTATAATAATGACACCTGATACACCCCTTATATTTTTTTTAATTCTTTCTTATTATTTTTTATTAAAATTTAAAGAAAATAAAAATTTTATTTATCTCTCTGCTATATTCTTTGGGCTTTCCCTTTTATCCAAATATACTGCGATTCTTATTTTACCGTCTTTTATTTATTTTTTTTATAAAGAAAAAATAATTCTTAAAAAAGAAGGTATTTTATTTCTTTTTATAACCTTTTTTTTATTTTCTCCTGTAATTTTATGGAATTTCAAGAATGATTTCCTATCCTTTAAGTTTCAATTATCCCATGGTATTCCTGCAGCAAAACTTAACATAATTAACACATTTAATTATTTAAGGGACATGATTTTAGTTCTCTCCTTTCCCCTATCAATTTTAATATTTTATTATTCCTTTAAAGGATTTTTAAAAGAAAAATTAAACTTTTTAACAATTTCTTCCTTTTTCCCCTTAATTTTCTTTTTATTCACTTCTTTTAAATTTCGCCCAGAAGCAAATTGGCCCTGTATTTCTTATGTATTTCTCATAATCCTTTCCTCAATTTATATTAAAAGAAATAAAATTTTCTGGATATTTTTTTTAATAAGTTTCATAATAAATATTTTAATTCATATCCATGCAATCTCTCCCTTTATAAAATTTAAAAATGATCCAATTTATAGAATAAGAGGATGGGAAGAAATTGCAAAAGAAGTTGATAGAATAAGAAAAGAAAAAAATATAAAAAATGTTGCAGCAAATACATACCAAATTGCAAGCATACTTTCTTTTTATTTACCCCAAAAAGAGTTTGTCCCATCTTTAAACATTAATTCAAGAAGAAATCAATTTGACTTATGGAAAGACAGATTTTTTAATTTAAATGAAGAATTTTTATTTGTTGGAAAAATCAATGAGGGAATTTTAAGAAGTTTTAGCAAAGTTGAAAAGGTAAAAGAGATAAGAATTTATAATAAAACTCTTTTTGTTTACATAATGAAGAAATGATTATTTTATTTTTAATGAATATAATAATAAATATTGAACCGATTTATGAAAATGCAAGATTTCCTTATAATTTAGCAAACCTTCTTCATTTTAAAACAAAGGAAAATAAAATTAAGAAATTGATTTTTTTTAATGAAGATAAAAAAGACCCATTTTTAATCAAAGAAAGTGAAAGAAGATTAAGAAGTCTTGGAATATTCAAATATGCTGAAATAAAATCGTCAAGGGATAGTGACACAATTTATATAAATTTAAAAGACCTTTTCACTTTAAGTCTTTTTACATCCTTTGAGGGAGGAGGCGGAAAAACAAAGATGACATTTGGAATTGAAGAGCATAACCTTTTTGGAAATGTAATAGATGCAGGAATTTTTTATGTAAAAGGTTATGAAAGGGATTATTTGAGTTTTTTATACATTGAACCATCTTTTTTAAACAGTATATTTGATCTTTATTTTTCATCAAACTTTACAAAAAATTATAAATTCATTGATTTTTATTTAAAAAGGCCATATTATACATTTTTAAAAAATTTCCCCTATTTGAATTATCAAAAAATTGACAAAATTAAATACATTTATGAAAATGGAGAAAAAAAGGATAGCACAAAATTTTTGTATGAAAAAATTGAAACAGGTTTTTTAAAGAATTTCAAAGAAAAGGAATGGAACTCTTTGGGAATTGAATTTGAAGGCATAAGAGATAATTATAAAAAATTTTTCTCTTTTAATGCAGTTTATCTTTTTGGAAAAGAAAATTATTTAAAGGAAAAGTATTTGAGAAAGTTTGGTGATATTGAAGATATTTTCACTGGATGGAAAGTAAAATTTGATATTAAAACAGATTTTAAGAAAAAGGGATTTGAAACAAACTTTAATACTGGAATAAAAATTTTTAAAATTATTATGAGTTTTTCTGGCTCTTATGAGAACTACTATTACAAAAATTTTAATTTATCCTTTATTACTTTTTATCCTCTAATTGAAAGAATAACTATTGCAAATTATATTTTATACTCAAAACCCTTTGAAAATATTTATATTGGTGGAACAAATGGATTAAGGGGTTATAAGGCAAACTTTTTTGAAACAAGGGAATACATCTTAAACCAGTTTGAAATAAGAATATTTGGTCCAGAAATTTTAAAAATATTTGCACCAGGAATAGTAATATTTTATGATTTCTCAAAATTTAAAGAAAGGAAAAAAATATTTTATGATTTTGGAATAGGTTTTAGAGGTGAATTTACAAGAAATTATAATTTACCAAT
>JBDRZD010000021.1:0-28733 GCA_039803745.1 Caldifarciminota bacterium | reverse complement strand
TATCAGGGACAAGTTGCCATGAACTTCCGTTAAAGTATTCAACCTGAACACCTACTGAATCCAATGGCGTGCTTTTTTCCCAGTGTATATATCCCCAGTTTGTTCTTGGATAAGTAATTGATAGATTGTTATAAATGCAAGGGGCTGTTGTCATTGTTCCTTCATTATTCTGATATGTATAAGAATAAATTAAGAATACATTATCAGCAGCACATGCCCATCCCCAGTGTGAAGAGGCTGTTGAATCACTGTAGAAGAATCTGAACTGGATTGAATCACAGGGAAGCTGGTTTGATAAATCAAAGGAATCTGTTCCTGCTGCACTTGTCGTATAAACCTTTAATTGTGTCCAGGCTGTCCATGAACCACCAACTTTTTTCCTGAAATGGGTTCTAAATTTTTCACCAGTCTGGAATACTTGAAATCCATATCCATATTTAAATTTTAAATTAGCAGAAGTTGATGGAATACCTATTGCAGGTGTCCATAATTCCTCATTGTAATTTATAACACCGCTTCCTGCATCATCATCAGAATAATAAGCATATCTTGTTCCATAGTTTGGTGGAGTATAAGTTCCTAAATCAGGTGTTGTTCCAACTGTCCATTTAAAGCCATCGTTATTTCCATCTATAACTGTCCATCCAGGTGGGATTGTTCCTCCTTCAAAATTCTGAGAAAGAAGGGTATCAAAAACATATCCATAAGGCTGTAAAACAACACTATCTCCTTCTATTTTCGTTCCATTGAAAATATTATATTTAAACTGTGCCCCTTTTGTCTGATACCATGAGCATGTATTTCCAAGCATTGTTGTATCAATTGTTAAAGAAAATCTTGATGTAAATTGTGACCATGAGCCTTGTGAAGTTGTATCTTTTACCCTTACTTTAAACCAGTAAGTCTGAGCATGTGTGAGTGCAACAGGTAAATTATAAGTTGCAATTTGACCACTGGGATAAGGTTGTGTATTTACACTTTCAGGGTTTGTAAATAGTGTATCAAGAGCCCATACAATTTGATAAATTACATCGTCACCCTGTGGGTCAACGGCTCTCATTTTAAATAGAGGATTTCTTGTGAATGTTTTTTCAAAATTGAAAGGAGTGAAAACTACAAGTGATTCAGGTATACCAGGTGATGGAGTATGAAGGAGTGATTGATATACATTTAAGATTCCCCATCCATATGTATTATTTGGATAGGGCGCTCCATGAGATGGTCTTCTTGCATAATCTAAGAGTAAATTATAAACATCTGTAAATGTTAATTGTGGGTTTTTCTGATAAAGTATTGCAATTGCACCTGCAACATGAGGGGTTGCCATTGATGTTCCACTCATAGATCCATAGGAACCACCGGGTAAAGAAGAATTGACACTCGCACCTGGGGCAGAAATATTTGGTTTTGTTAAATTCCAGTCAGGTCTTGGCCAGTATTGAGGGTCGTTCCATGGTGGTTGGTTTGGAGCAGGTCCCCTTGAAGAGAAAGAAGCGATATAGTCATTAGCATCAGTTGCACCAACACCTATTGTTGTTGGAAAGTTTCCAGGTGTTCTATTTGATGTTGTTCCTTCATTCCCAATTGCAAATACCGGTATAATACCAACATTCCTCCAGTTTAAAACATCCTGCCAGAATTCAGTTGAGGTCATTGGACCACCCCATGAGTTTGAAGAGGCGACAATATTAACTCCCTGCCCCTTCCATTCAGCCTGTTTCTGGAATCCTGCATGAATTGCTGCGGTTGGACAAGAACCACTTGCATTGCATATTTTACATGTTACAAATTTTGCACCAGGAGCAACACCTATATCATATTGAAATGGACCAAGTCCATCACCACCTAAAATTGTTCCCATTGTATGTGTTCCATGTCCATGGTCGTCATAGGGATTGGGCTGGTTATTAACAGGATCGTACCAATATGGTGAAAGCCATTTACCAGCAAGTGCAGGATGATTTACATCAACACCTGTATCCATATGTCCAATTATTACTCCTTCTCCTGTATAACCTATCATCCAGCATGAATCAGCTCTTACCTTTAATATATTCCATTCTATTGCCTCTATTTCCGAACCTTTCTTTTCGGAAGGAACAATATCCGCGAGAGGAACTTCAAAATTTTCAATTATGTATTCAACATCTTCTCTTTGAGCAATTGCTTCTATCACATCTTTTGTTGCCTTTACATAGAATCCATTGAATATCCAATAAGGGGTAAGGTCAGATATTTTATCCTTGAAATTGTTTTTGAGGTAATTTAATATATCTTTTTGTGAATTTTGAGAAAAGTTTTTAAGAAATTCAACGTATTCTTTTGGCTTTAATCCTTTTATTGATTCAAAATCAGGTTTTTCAGCAAGATGAACTATTATTTCTATTTTTTCATCAGGTGGTGTATTCTGCATGATTTCCCTCAGGGATGGCATTATCTTATCCACCCCCATATTTATCACCATACTTATTATTATACCATACCACATATCTTTCACCTCCTTATTATAATAATGTATTTATAAAGGAATAACATCAAAAAAGTCAATTTGAGTATGCTTTTATTATTTCTTCAATTTCTTCTCTTTCAAGAATTTCCTTTTCAAGTAACTTTTCCACTATTTTTTCAAGAATAATTTTTTTCTCCTTTATTATTTTTTCTGCTGTTTCTTCTGCCCTCTTAATTATATTTTTAATTTCTTCATCAATCATTTCAGCAGTTTTCTCACTATAATACCTTTTCACTCCAAGTTCTCTTCCAAGAAATATCTCTTCTTCTACTTTACCAAATGTAACAGACCCAATTTTCTCACTCATTCCCCATTCACAAACCATTTTTCTTGCTATTTCTGTTGCCCTTTCTAAATCGCTTGCTGCTCCTGTTGTTTCTGTATTTAATATTATCTTTTCTGCTGCTCTTCCTCCAAGTAAAACTGCTAATTGACTCTCAAGATACTCTTTTGAATAAATATGTCTATCATCTTCTGGAAGTTGTTGAGTAACTCCAAGCGCTCTTCCTCTTGGTATTATTGTAACTTTATGGATTGGGTCAGCATGGGGAACGAATTTTGAAACAAGAGCATGACCTGCTTCATGATATGCAATTAACCTTTTTTCTTCTTGTGAAAGAGCAAGGCTCTTCCTTGCTAAGCCCATTAAAACTTTATCTTTTGCTTCTTCAAAGTCTTCCATCTCAACTTTATCTTTCCCTTTTCTTGCTGCAAGAAGTGCTGCTTCATTGACCATATTTGCAAGATCTGCACCTGCAAAGCCTGGTGTTCCTCTTGCAAGTTTTTTTAAATCAACATCTTCTCCGAGAGGTATTCTCCTTGTATGGATTTTAAGTATTTCTTCTCTACCTTTTACATCAGGTCTATCAATAACTATTTGTCTATCAAACCTTCCGGGTCTTAAAAGTGCAGGATCTAAAATATCTGGTCTATTTGTTGCAGCCATTATTATAACACCATCCTTTGTATCAAAACCATCCATTTCAACAAGAAGTTGGTTTAAAGTTTGTTCTCTTTCATCATGTCCTCCACCAAGTCCTGCTCCTCTTAATCTTCCAACTGCATCTATTTCATCTATAAAAACTATTGCAGGTGCCATTTTTTTTGCCTGATCAAAAAGATCCCTTACCCTTGCTGCACCAACACCAACAAAAAGTTCTACGAAATCAGATCCCGAGATAGAAAGAAATGGAACTTTTGCTTCTCCTGCAACTGCCTTTGCTAAAAGAGTTTTACCTGTTCCTGGTGGTCCTAAAAGTAATACTCCTTTTGGTATTCTTGCTCCAAGTTTTTGAAATTTTTGTGGATTTTTAAGAAATTCTATAACTTCTTTTAACTCCTCTTTTGCCTCATCACAACCTGCCACATCATTAAAAGTTACCTTTGGTCTATCTTCAGTTAATATCTTTGCTCTAACTTTTCCAAAAGAAAAGGCTCTTGAACTTCCTCCCTGTATTTGTCTTAAAAATAAGAACCAGAATACAATAAAAATTAAAAACCATGGAGCGTATCCAAGTAAAACTTCCCAGAAAGGATTTTTTGTCTTTGTTTTGACTTCTACTCCATTTTGTGTTAAAAGATCAAGCAGGTCGGGCTTTGGGAAAGGAAAAGAAAGTCTGAAATTTTGATAATTAACATCCTTTACTGTAACAGGATTTTTAAACTCTCCTGTTATTTCTTTCTCAGTGAAGATGACTTCTTTTATATTGCCTTTTTTTATTTCTTCTAAAAATTTTGAATAAGAAATTTCTAAAAAAGAAACTCTCTTCTCACTAAAATATGCGATAAGAAGGGCAAAAGATAAAAATATTAAAATCCAGAAGATAATTCCCTTTAAATAATCTCTTCCACCTTTTTTCTTTTCATCCATTTTTCTCCTCCAAATCTATAATTCTAATATCTTTAAGATAACGGAATTTTTCATCAAAGTCAAGTCCATACCCCACAAGGAAAAAATTTGGGACCCTGAAGCCCACATAATCAAGGGGCACCTTTGTTTTTCTCCTTTCAAATTTATCAAGGAAAACGCATATTTTACAGGATGAAGGTTTTTCTTTTTTAATTTTTTCATATATTTTTTTCAAAGTAAATCCTGTATCAATGATATCTTCAACAATTAAGACGTGTCTTCCTTTTAAAGAAATTTCTGGTTTCATAATCCATTTTATTTTACCATTTGAAATGCTCTTTGACCCGTAACTTGCTACCCTTAAGAATTCAATCTCGTGAGGAAAATTTAAATTTCTTATAAGATCAGACAAAAATACAAACCCACCTTTTAAAATACCTATTATTACTGGGTTTTTCCCATTATAATCTCTTTTTATTTCTTCAGCAAGTTCTTTAACTCTTTTCTTTATCTCCTTTTCTTTTATAAGAATTTTAAGTTTCATTTTTAATTTCTATAATTTTAACAGAATTCTTTGTTTTTTTCAACTCATCTGAGAAAATAGAAGGATAAGACCATAAAATCTTTTTATTCTTTGCAATCACAGGGATAACTTTCCTTAAAAATCTCGGTATTTTAAATTCATTAAATATTTTTTTCATCTTTTTTTTCTTTCTATTTATAATTATATAATCACCTTCCTCCCAGTTTCTTAAAAAACCTCCAATATTTTCATTTATTTTTATTTTAATGCCAAGCGGTTCCCATTTTAAAATACCTTTTTTAATTTTTTCTTTCCTTTTTAATTTTATTTCTCTAAAAATACTGAAATAACCCATTGAAATTTCTAAAAAAATATCTTTAGACAAACTGACCCTTCCATTTCCTTTTTTATATATTTTTTTAATTTCCTCTTTTTGATAAAAATTTATGGATTTATTTTTTTCAAATTTTTGAAAAATATAGTTGGAGAGCTCTGAAACTTCATAATCTGAAATTTCTGGCATTTTTAAAACAAAGAAGTTCTTTCCTTTCATATAAAGATTTTCTTTATATATATTTTCAATATGTTTTTTTATAAAATCTCTCTGTTCATAAAAAGAAATATAAGTTTTTAAAAATCCCTTTTCAAAATCAGGGAAAATTTCTTTGAAAAGAGGTACTATTTTATATCTTATGAAATTTCTTGTTATCTTAAAATCAAAATTTGTAATATCAATTCTGTAATTTACTCCCAATTTTTTTAAATAAGATATGTTTTCTTCTTTTGTTGTTAAAATTAATGGTCTTATAAAATTCCCTTCTAAGGGGCTTATTCCAATTATTTTTTCTCCAAAACCACCCCTTAAAATTCTAAATAAGAGTGTCTCAATCACATCATTTAAATTATGTCCTGTTGCAATCTTATCAAAATTATATTTTTTAAGGTATTTTTCAAAAATCTTAATCCTTTCTTTCCTTGCTTTTTCCTCAACGCTTCCTTTTCTTTTTATCTCAATTTTTTCAATAAAGAGTGGTATATTTAATTTTTCGCATAAATCTCTGACAAATTTTTTATCTTCTTCTACATCTTCTCTTAAACCATGGTCAATATAGATTGCATATAATTTTAGATTTTTATCCTTTTCAATTGCTTTTAAATTTAAAAGGCAGGATGTTGAATCAGGTCCTCCTGAAATTGCAACAAGTATTTTGTCATTTTCTTTTACAAGGTTAAATCTTTCTATTGCAAATAAAAACTTTTTATGGGGATATAAATTCATCTATATATAATCTGCGATTTTTCCTTTCCAATTGAAATTATTTTAATAGGGATTTCAAGATATTCTTCTATAAACTCTATTATCTTTTTTAAATTTTTTGGAAGATCTTCATAATTTTTAACTTCGCTTTTAATCTCAAAGCCTTCAAATAATTTATACACAGGTTTTATCTTAAACCAATCGGACATGCTTACGGGTGGGAATTTTATTCTTTCTCCTTCAATCTCATATTCAATGCATATTTTTATTTCATTGATACCCGAAAGAACATCAATTTTTGTTAAAGCAATCTCTGTTGGTCCATTTATCATACATGCATATTTAGAAGCAACAAGGTCCAACCATCCACATCTTCTTGGCCTTGAAGTCACTGCCCCATATTCCTCTCCTTTTTCTCTTAAAAACTCACTCATTTCATCTTTACATTCTGTAGGAAAAGGACCTTTACCAACCCTTGTGGCATATGCTTTTAAAACCCCTATTATTCTATTTATCTTATAAGGGGGAATTCCAAGAGCTGCTGAGGCTCCACCTGCAATCGTAAATGATGAAGTTGTATAAGGATATGTTCCTAAAAGCACATCAAGGAGAGTCCCCTGTGCTCCTTCAATTAATATTCTTTTGTTTTTTTCATTCTCATGGATAAACTTTATTGTATCAATTACCCTTTCCTTAATCTTCTCAAAATTTTCTTTTAAATTTTTAACAATAATTTTTCTATCAGGTGGAACCTGTCCATATTTTCCACCTAAGATAACTGAATTCCATTCAAAAGAATCCCTAAACCTTTCATTTAAATCTCTTTCATCTTTTAAATCACATATTCTTATACTTTTTCTTGCAATAAAGTCTGAATAAGCAGGTCCTATTCCCCTTTTTGTTGTTCCTATTTTTCCGCTTTTTTCTTCTTCAAGTTCATCAATAAATTTATGATAGGGCAGGACAAGGGGGCATCTTTCATCAATATAAATTCTCTCTGTTATTTTTAAATCCATATTCTCTAATTCTTCTATTTCTTTTATAAGAAGTTCAAGGTCTATTAATTCATAAGGACCTAAAATCCCTGTTTTGTCTTTATGGATGAGTCCTGAAGGAATTTGGCGAAAAACTATTTTTTTATTTTCTATATAAACTGTATGTCCTGCATTTGATCCACCCTGAAATCTTGCAACTATGTCAAATTCATCTTTTAATGCACTTATTATTTTACCTTTTCCTTCATCACCCCATCCAAGTCCTACTATCATTAAAAATGGCATATTTACTCCTTTTCTTTATATTCTCCAAATACTTCTTTAAGGGCTTCACATATTTCCCCAAGTGTCAAATTTTTTTCAACACCTTCCTTTATATAAGGCATTAGATTTTCACCTTTATGTGCTTTCTCTTTTATAATATCCAGATATTTTTTAACTTCCTCTTTATTTCTTTTTTCTCTGAATTTTTTTAAAAATTCTTTTCTTTTTTCTTCTATTTCTTCAGAAATTTTTATTTCAGGTGAAGGAATTTTTACTTCTTCATCTTTAAAAATATTTACACCAACAATATATTCTTTTTTTTCTTCAATATTTCTTTGGTACTTGTAAGCACTCTCTTCAATCAATTTTTTCATATAACCTGTTTCAACACATTTGAGTGCTCCACCTCTTTCTTCAATATCCTTTATAATTTCCATTATTTCTTCTTCTTTATCTTTCGTTAGCCTTTCTATAAGATAAGAACCTCCAAGAGGATCCACATATTCAGGAATTTTGCTCTCATAAGCAATAATTTGCTGTGTTCTTAAAGCAATCTTTACTGCTTCACGGGATGGCAATCCTATGGCTTCATCAAAAGAGTTTGTATGAAGACTTTGGGTTCCTCCAAGAATTGCTGCAAGTGCCTGTAATGTAACCCTTATTATATTATTATGTGGTTCTTGATATGTGAGGGTTGATCCGCATGTTTGTGTATGAAATCTCATTTTCATTGAATTTTCATTTTTTGCTTTAAATCTTTCCTTCATTATTCTTGCCCATATCTTTCTCGCTGCTCTGAATTTTGCAATCTCTTCAAAGAAACTATTATGAACACCAAAGAAAAAGGATATTCTTTCACCAATTTTATCAATATCAAGTCCCCTTGATAATGCATTTTCTATGTATTCAATTGCATTAGCAAATGTAAAAGCAATTTCCTGACTCGCAGTAGCACCTTTTTCTCTTATATGATATCCGGATATTGAAACAAAATACCATTTAGGTATATTTTTTATGCAGTATTCCCATATATCAATTGAAAGTCTTAAAGATTCCTTTGGTGGAAATATATAATTTCCCCTTGCCAGAAATTCTTTTAAAGGGTCATTTTGCACTGTTCCACTTAAAAGATTTTCACTTACTCCTTTTTTCTTAGCAACAAGTATATACATTGCAAGTATTATATTTGCTGTTGCATTTATTGTCATAGATGTTGAAACTTTATCAAGTTCTATCCCCTCAAATATTTCTTCCATATCTAAAATTGTGCTTACTGCTACTCCCACTTTCCCAACCTCACCCTTTGCAAAAGGATGGTCAGAATCCATACCAAGTTGTGTGGGCAAATCAAAAGCAATTGAAAGTCCTGTTTGTCCCTTTGAGAGTAAATACTTAAACCTTTCATTTGTCTCTTTCGCAGTTCCATATCCTGCATACTGTCTCATTGTCCATAGTTTTCCTTTATACATTGTTTCATGAATTCCCCTTGTAAAGGGAAATTTTCCGGGATTAGAAATCTCCTTTTCATAATTTATATCTTTTATATCCTCTGGTGTAAAATAATATTTCTCTTTCATTTTTTCATTTTTAAAAGTTTATCTTCTTTTTTAATGGGGCTATTCTCTTTTATATATATCTCTTCGACTTCTCCATCAAAAGGTGCGGAAATTTCTATTTGCATTTTCATTGATTCCATTATAAGAAGCGGAGTCCCTTTATTTACTCTTTCTCCTATTTTCACCTTTATTTCTGTAACTATTCCCGGCATAGGAGCATATATAAAATTATCCTTTACTTTCTCTTCTATATGTTTTTTTTCTCCAATCTCAATTTCATATTCTTTTCCATCAAATATTATTAAACTTTTATTTCGTCCCTTTCTCAAAAATAAAAATTCAACACATTCGTTATTTATAATTGCAAATAATTTACCTTCTATTTTTTTATCAATCAGTTGAGCTTCTATTTTCTTATTTTTATTAATGAATACATTTTTATTCCCTTCATTTTTAATTTCAATTTCAAATTCTTTTCCATTTACAAATATATGTTTTTTCAATACAGCCCCCTTAATCTATTTATTATTTTCCAAGCATTATAACTTTCTTTTTTTGTTTTTATCTCCATTCCTTTATTTTCCAAAAGAAGCCCAAGAATTGCAACTTTTAAAAGTTTTTCCTCTTTTTCCTCTTCCTCCTCAATATCAAATTCCTTTAAAAAGTTTGTATGATAATTCCCCTTTTTAAAATCTTCATTTTGAATTATTTTTAGCAAAAAGGGTATTATTGTTTTTACTCCAATAATTATATACTCTTTTAATGCTTCTCTCATTTTTTGAAGCGACTCTTCTCTTTTTTCGCTCCAGACAATCAATTTGGAAATAAGAGGGTCATAAAAAAGAGGGATTTCCCATCCTTCATATATTCCTGAGTCAACCCTCACATATGGGCCCTTGGGCTCACTTAAAAATTCTATCTTGCCGGGTGAGGGTGCAAAATTATTTAAAGGATCTTCTGCATAGATTCTGCATTCAATTGCATGTCCCCTTAAATTTATTTCTTCTTTTTTCCAAGGAATTTTTTCGCCACTTGCTATCTGTATTTGTGCCCTTACAAGATCTTTTCCTGTTATCATTTCAGTTACAGGATGCTCTACTTGAAGTCTTGCATTTATTTCAAGGAAATAAAAATTTTTATTCTCATCTACAAGAAATTCTATTGTTCCCGCATTATAATACCCTATCTTTTTTGCTATTTCTATTGCTGCTTCACTCATATTTTTTCTAAGATTCTCATCCATAAAAGGTGAAGGCGCTTCTTCGATAATTTTTTGATGTCTTCTTTGAATAGAACATTCTCTTTCAAAGAGGTGAATATAATTTTTATATTTATCCCCCATTATTTGAATTTCAATATGCCTTGGATTTTTAAGATATTTTTCAACATATAGAGTTCCATCAGCAAATGCCTCAAGGGCTTCTTTTCTTGCAAGTTCAAAGGCACTTTTTAAATCCTCTTTTTTTTCAACAATCCTCATTCCCTTGCCTCCGCCACCAAGTGCTGCTTTTATAATTAAAGGATAGCCAATTTCATCTGCCATTTTTTCAAATTCTTCATAATTTTCTGTCCCAACCTCACTTCCAGGTATAATATTAACACCACATTCTCTTGCAGCTTTTCTTGCAAATATTTTATCCCCGCTCTTTTCTAATGATTCTGATGAAGGTCCTATAAAAATTATTCCATTCTTTTCACATTCTTTTGCGAACTTTGGATTTTCTGCAAGGAATCCATATCCGGGATGTATTGCATCTGCTTTACATTTTTTTGCTATCTCAATTATTTTTTCAATGTTAAGATAACTTTCAGAAGGTTTTGAAGGACCTAAATAATAGGTTTCATCAGTTTTTCTTATATGGAGTGATTCTTTATCCGCATCAGAATAAACTGAAACAGTTTTTACTCCCATTTCCCTTAAAGTTTTTGCTATCCTTATTGCAATTTCACCTCTATTCGCGATTAAAACTTTTTTAATCATAATGGAATATTTCCGTGTTTTTTGTAGGGCAGTCTTGCGCTCTTATTTTCAAGCATTTTTAATGCCTTTATTATTTTTTTCCTTGTTTCACTTGGCTTAATAACATCATCAATGTATCCATAAGATGCTGCAACATAAGGATTTGCAAATTTATTCCTGTATTCTCTTATAAGTTCTTCTCTTAATTCCTGTGGATTTTCACTTTTTTCTATTTCCTTTCTAAATATTATATTTACAGCCCCTTCAGGTCCCATAACTGCTATTTCTGCTGTAGGCCAAGCAAAATTTATATCTCCTCTTATTTGTTTTGAAGACATAACACAATAAGCACCGCCATAAGATTTTCTTGTTATAACTGTTATTCTTGGAACAGTTGCTTCTGAAAAGGCATACAAAAGTTTTGCTCCATTTTTTATTATCCCTCTATGTTCCTGTTCAACACCGGGTAAAAATCCGGGTACATCCTCAAAAATTATAAGTGGTATATTAAAGGCGTCACAAAACCTTACAAATCTTGCCCCTTTTATTGATGCATCAATATCAAGAGCCCCGGCAAGATAAAGGGGTTGCTGAGCAACTATCCCTACCACTTTCCCTCCCATTCTTGCAAATCCCACAATTATGTTAGGTGCATATTTTTCATGAACTTCAAGAAATGTTCCTTTATCAACAACACTCTCAATAACTTTTTTCATATCATAGGGAATATCAGGATCATCAGGAATTATTTCGTCTAATTCTTCACATATTCTATCTTCAGGGTCATCAGTTTCCATGTAAGGGGGGTCTTCAAGGTTATTTAATGGTAAATATTCAAAAAGTTTTTTTATCTTCTCAATACATTCGTAATCATCCTTTGCAGTAAAATGGGCTATTCCTGAAATTTCTGCGTGAACCTTTGCTCCACCGAGTTCTTCAAAAGTTACAACTTCTCCTGTTACTGCCTTTATTACCTCTGGCCCTGTTATAAACATATAACTTGTTTTTTCAACCATAAATATAAAATCCGTTAAAGCAGGAGAATAGACTGCTCCACCAGCACAAGGTCCCATTATTGCTGATATCTGTGGAATAACTCCTGAAGCCATTACATTTCTCCAGAATATTTCTGCATAACCTGCAAGAGAAACAACCCCTTCTTGAATCCTTGCTCCACCCGAATCATTTAAACCTATTATTGGGACACCATTTTGCATGGCAAGATCCATTATTTTACATATCTTCTCAGCATAAGGATAGGAAAGGCTCCCCCCAAATACTGTGAAATCCTGAGAAAATACAAAAACAGGTCTACCCCTTATCCTTCCAAATCCTGTTATTACTCCAT
The DNA here is from genome assembly GCA_039803745.1 of Caldifarciminota bacterium. GTDB lineage: Bacteria > Hydrothermota > Hydrothermia > Hydrothermales > Hydrothermaceae > JBDRZD01. The sequence goes on along the minus strand of JBDRZD010000021.1, from coordinate 16,471 downwards.
CTCCCAGTATTCTTTTTTTCTCCATTCCAAAATCATAACAGTGGTGAGTAACAAACCTATCAAATTCTTCAAAGCTTCCCGGGTCAAGAAGTAATTCAATTCTTTCCCTCGCTGTTAACTTTCCTTTTTTATGCTGTTCTTCTATTTTTTCTTTTCCTCCTCCCATATTAGCTTTTTTAATTAAACTTTCTAATTCTTTAATTTTTTCTTTTGTTTTCATTTTATACTCCTTTTTACTTTTTAATTATAAAGGATTCTTATATAATTGAAAAAATAAAATTTCTTTCTTTATAATGAATATTTCTAAAAGAAAGGAGGAAATATGAACAAATACACTGCTTTTGTTTTAATGAAGGTAAATGTGGGGAAACTACCTGAAGTAAGCAAGGAACTTTTAGCCATTGAGGAAATAAAAGAGCTTTATATGATAACTGGTGAATTTGATTTACTTGCCATCCTTGAGACAGAAAAATATGAACAGTTGGGTGAAGTAATTGTTGAAAAAATTCAAAAAGTTAAAAATGTAGAAAAAACACAAACCCTTATGGCGTTTAAAACTTATAGATATTTCTTAGGCTAATTTTTTAAATTATTTAACTTGACTTTTTGATTAGAATTACTTATTATATAACTACTTATGAAAAAAGTTTTAAGTGTGTTATTAATTACAGCTTATTTAATAAATGGAGAAGTGTTAATAATCACTGATAAAAGAGAATTGTATCAGGATATTATAAAAAAATTTACTTCTTTTTTAAAAGGGGAAAGAATAATAATTTCGCGTTCTAACATTTCTTCAACAAGTGATTTTACCCCTTCTCTTATTTTTACCTTTGAAAAAAAATTTCTAATTGATTTTCCAAAAAATTTTGAGAATGTTCCAGTAGTCTTATTTTATATTGAAGAACCACTTATCCCCCTGACTCTAAATATGACCGGGATTTTTTATACACCTCCTGCTTCGGTTGTTTTTTCTTTTTTAAGTTCTATTGGATTTACAAATAAAAAGGTTATTGCAATTATTCCGGAGGGAAAGAGCAATTTTTCTTATATTGAAGAGGCTGAAAGAATATCTAAAAATTTTAACATTTTCTTGAAGGTCTTGGAGATTAAGCCAGGAGGAATTCCGGAGGCGCTTCCTGAATTAAGAAAATGTGATGTGATATGGGTTTTTCCCAATGAAATTACTTCAATTCCTGCTTTCATAAAATATATGATAAGATTTTCCTTAGAAGAAAAAAAAATACTTATGGGTTATTCTCGTTCACTTTGTGAACAGGGATTTGTTTTTTCAATTGAAGTAAATGAAGATAAATATAAGGATAAAGTTTATGAATTTGTTAGGAAAATAGGGGAGGGGAAAAATCCCCTTACTATTCCAATACAGTATCCTGATAATTTTAATTATTATTATAATGTGCGTATCGGGAAATTGCTCGGGATAAATCCTAATTTTTCAAAATTTTATAAAGAAATAAAATACATAGAAAAATGAACGATTTTGTTTTAAAAATTAAGGAAATTTTAGAAAATTTTTTCCCTGAAATTTGCTGCGGTATATACACCACTTTGGGTGAAAAAAGATATTTACTTTTGACTCATACAAAAGAAGAAATGCCTATTTTTCTCTATGGTAATATAGAAGATTATTTTTATAAAAATATAAATGATAATTTTATTCTGGTTTTTAAAGAAAAATTAGAAGAGGAAAAAATTAAAAACAAATTATTACTTTTAAAAGAATTTGTTGAAAATTATAGTTTGAAGTATTACTTTGAAAAATTAAAAGAAAGTGTCGAAAAAATAAAAATGCCTTATGCATCTACAAAAGCCTTGGGCGAGATTTTTAAAGTTCTTTACCCTGATAATGTGCTATTCTTATGGTTAAGAGAAAAATATGAATCGTTTTATTTTATTGTTTATTCATCTATACTTTTAGATAATAAATTTTTTTACTTAAATTTTGTTCAAGATGGAGTTTTTGATGTTGATTCTATAAAAAATTATAATATTAAAAAGTTTTTGGAAGATAAAAATATAAAATATGTTAAAATATTTAAAGATAATGAAAATGTACTTATATGGGGTTTTAAGAAATTGTTCACCTATGATAAAAAAATAGATGAAATAGTTAAAAAATTTTTACCGAGCAACCTTTTATTCTTAGACGCTTTTGAAATTTTTCTTCAAAAGATTTATTCAAAGGAATATAAAGATTTTAAAGAGTTTGCAAGGGATCTTTCAAAAGAATTTGAAGAAATTGGAAGAACTTTTTCTTTATATTTAAAAGTTTCATTTCCCTTTTTAAGTGAAGAATTTTATCTTTTTAAAAATACTTTTTTACCTTCCCCTGAAACTCCTGAAAATTTAAATAAAGTTGAGACAAAATTTGGAGAGATTTATTATTCTTTAAATATCAAAGACTTTCACTTATTTTTTAAAGAAGTTTTTGAACAAAAATTAAAAGAAATTTCTGTTAATATGTTTAATGATATTTTTTTAAAAAATTTGGAATCTTTTGAGAATTTAGCTAAAAAAGAAATAAAAGAAGAAGAAATTGATAGAATTTTAATTAATTTAAAGAATTTTCCTCCTTTTGTTCAGGATGTTTTAAATTCATTATTATTAAATTTTAAAGAAATCCTTTTTAAGAGTAAATTCTGCGTAGAAAATTTTGAAAAATACAGAAAAATGAGCGAATCGATAGAAAGTCTTTCACCTTTAATTTTAAAAGAAAAAGATTTAAAAAGGATTTTTGATTTACTTTCAAAATCGATTAAGGAGGTTTATTTAGAAGTAGAAGATGTTGTATGGTTAGAAGTTATAAAAGATAATATTAATAAGTTTTTATCCTCTTCCAGGCTCTTTACATTCAGTGATTTTGAAGAAATTTTAAATGTGAAAGAAAATAAATTCAAGTGGAAAAAATATTTTGTGTTAAAGGAAAGTATAGAATTAAATTCTTACAGATGTAGTTTATATTTTATTTGTAAAGAAGTAAAAGAAGATATCTTATATTCTCTTATTATGAAGAAGCTCAATATTTTATTATATTTTTTAATAAATTTTAAAGAGCAAAAAGATAAATTTGAGAAAGTTCTTGTTTTTGAGAAGGATCTTCCTGTAAAAATAAAGGTATTGAAAAGCGTTTTTTCTTTACCCTTAAAAGCAGAGGAAATTCTCACCTGTAAAAAAGAAGAAATAGAACTTGAAGAATTGATTAAAGAGGCTTTAGAAAAAAATAAAACTAACATAATCAAGAAGAATATAGCTGTGAGTTTTTTAAAAAAAGACAGAATTTTTATAAATGGATATAAAACTCTTTTGAATTTTGCTTTCGCTTCCCTCTTTAGTGAACTTTTAAAAAGTAATAGAATAAACGGCAAAATGGAGTTAGAGATAGATAAAGATAGGAACTTTGTTTATATAATTGATACAGGAGTAGGGCTCTCAAAATCTCAAATTGAAAACTTGAAGGAGCCATCTGAAAAAAAGGAAGATTTATTTTCTGTAATTGGACTTATTTTCAATACTCATGGTTTTAAAATTAACATTGAAGTTGAAAGGGGACTTGGTAATAAAATAAAGATACTCCTATGATTTTCTCTTATAAACCTAAAGAGATAAAAAATGTTTTTTATGAGGAAAAAATTGATTATGCTTTATTCATTAAACACCTTTATAATATTTTAAAAAGAATATATTTACTTGATTCAGAAAATAGAGAAAAAAAATTGCGATTTTTTTTAAAAAGGCTTGAAATATTCTCTGAAATTCTTGAAGGTAAAGTAGTTACAGAATTTAAAGAAATAGAACCCGAAAAGTTTATTCAAAATGTTATTTCTGAAATTAAAAATACTGAGGATATAAAATTTATAGATTTTGAAATTTCTCTTCAAGAAGATTTTACATTTGTTTCTGAGCCAGAAATATTAAAATTTATTTTAATAGAAATTTTGAGAAATTCTATATGGGCATGTAAAGGACAGGGTAAAATAAAGGTATCTTTTAAAAAAAATGAATATAATGTTTATATTGAGATAGAGGATTCAGGAATAGGAATTAATAGAGATATAAAGGAAAAAATATTTTTACCCTTTACACAATTTAACGAAAGATTTTATAATGGATTTGGTCTCGGGCTTCCAATTATTAAAGGGCTTTCAAAATTTATAGCATGCAATATTGAAGTTGATACGCGTCTTTCAAGTGGTTGTGTTTTTAGATTAATTCTTCCTTTAAATCTTAAAGTAAGAAAAGGTAATTTATAAGAATCTTCTTCTTGTTGACTTGAGTTTCTGAATAAAACTTTTACCTTTTGTTTTTTTACCTTTTTTGAAGGGTTCTACTTCTTTTTTTAATGATATCCATATATCTCTATATTTAGCAGCCTTTTCAAATTCATAAATTTCAGCCATTTCTTTCATTTTATTCTCTAAATAATAAATGAGTTCAATCTTTGTTAATTTCTTTTGCATTTCCTTTACTTCTTCTTCTATATCTTTAAATTCCTTTTCCTCAATACCTCTTTCATCTGCAACAAGTGTTGTTTTTAATATTTGTTCCTTTGACTTTATGATTGTTTTAGGAATTATTCCATGTTTTTCATTGTATTCTATCTGTAATTTTCTTCTTCTCTCTGTTTCTTCTATTGCCTTTTTTATTGCATCTGTGATATTGTCTGCATATAGAATTACCTGTCCACAGGCATTCCTTGCCGCTCTTCCTGCTGTTTGAATCAATGCTGTTTCTGACCTTAAAAATCCTGTTTTGTCTGCATCCATTATAGCAACAAGAGAAACTTCTGGTAAATCAAGTCCCTCTCTTAAAAGGTTAACTCCCACAATAACATCAAATTCGCCAAGTCTTAATTTCCTTAATATTTCTACTCTTAAAAGTGGCTCTATTTCTGAATGTAAATATTCAACTTTAAATCCAGCCATTTTTAAATATTCAGCAAGGTCTTCAGACATTCTTTTTGTTAATGTTGTCACAAGAACCCTTTCTTTTTTCTCTATTCTTTTTCTTATCTCTTCTATTAAATCATCAACCTGATTTTTAGTTGGCTTTATGATTATTTCAGGATCTACAAGACCTGTTGGTCTTATTATCTGTTCAACCACTTTACCTCCGCTTTTTTCTATTTCAAAAGGAGAAGGTGTTGCTGACATAAATATACACTGATCTATTAAACTTTCCACTTCTTCATATTTTAAAGGTCTATTATCCAAAGCAGAAGGCAATCTAAAACCATATTCAACCAATATTTCTTTCCTTTTTCTATCCCCTCTGTACATTGCCTTTAATTGAGGAACAGTTACATGGCTTTCATCAAGAACAAGTAAAAATTCTTCAGGAAAATAATCTATTAAACAGCACGGTCTTTCACCAGGTTTTCTTCCATCTAAGTGTCTTGAATAGTTTTCAATACCAGGGCAATATCCTATTTCTTTAAGCATTTCTATATCAAATCTTGTTCTTGTTAATAGTCTCTGTGCTTCAAGATATTTTCCCTGTTTTTCAAGTTCTATAACCCTTTGTTCAAGTTCTTCTTCAATTGATTTTATTGCTTCTTCAAGTCTTGGTCTTGTTGTTACATAATGGGTTGCAGGATGAATTGCAATTTTTTTCTTTTCTTCAATTACTTTATTTGTTATTTTATCCACCTTTAATATCTTTTCAAGAGTATTTCCATAAAAAATTAGTTTTATTACATAATCTTCGTAAGCAGGAACAATTTCTATTGCACCGCCCCTTACCCTGAAATTCCCCCTTTCAAGATAAAAATCATTTCTTGTATAGGCAAGGTCAACAAGCCTATCAATAACCATATCCCTTTCAATTACATCCCCTTCCCTTAAAATAAGATAAAGTTTTTTAACTTCTTCAATATTTCCAAGTCCATATATGCATGAAACTGATGCAACAACTATTACATCATCCCTTTCAAGTAAAGAAGATGTTGTTCTTAACCTTAGTCTTTCAATATCGTCGTTTATTGATGCATCCTTTTCAATATATGTATCTGTTTCTGGAATATAGGCTTCAGGTTGATAATAATCGTAATAACTTATGAAATATTCAACTGCATTATTTGGAAAAAGTTGCTTTAATTCTCCATAAATCTGAGCCGCAAGGGTTTTATTATGGGAAATTATTAATGTGGGTTTATTTATTTCCTTAATTACATTTGCAATTGTGAAAGTTTTTCCACTTCCTGTAACTCCTAAAAGAGTTTGAAATTTTCTTCCTTCTTTTAACCCTTCAACAAGTTCTCTTATTGCTTTGGGTTGATCACCTCTTGGTTTTAAATCTGTTAAAAGTTCAAACATATTTTAAAAATACTTTAAACTTTCCCCTTTTTCAAGTCCTTATTTATAAAAGGAAAAAGAGATAAATTAACTTATTCTTCCAGTGCCTCTATTCCCGGTAAGGTTCCTTTTTCCATAAATTCTAAAGAAGCACCTCCCCCAGTAGAAATATAAGAAAATTTTTCTCTTACTCCTGCATTTTTTATAACCGATATTGTCTCACCGCCTCCTGCAAGGGAAAATGCGCCTTCTTCTGTTATCTTTGCAATCATTTTTGCAATTTCAAAACTGCCTTTTTTAAATTTTTCATTTTCAAAAACACCCATTGGACCGTTCCAGAAAATTGTTTTTGCATTTTTTATCTCATTCTTAAACCTTTCTATAGATTTTTCTCCAATATCGTATCCTGCCATATTTTCAGGTATCTCTTCTAAGTTCTTTACCTCTTCACTTTCAAGATTTTCAGCGCAAAGAGCATCTTCTGCAACAATAATTTTCTCGTTTTTAAGGAGTTCCTTTGCTTTTTCCACATATTCTTCTGTAAATATTGATTTTCCTGTATTCTTTCCTTTTGCTTTCCAGAATGTAAACATCATTCCACCACCAATTAAAATCTTATCCATAACCTCAAGAAGTCCCTCTATTATTCCTATTTTGTCATCAATCTTTGCACCTCCTAAAATAGCAATTGCTGGTCTTTCAGGATTTTCCCTTACTCTTCTTAAATTTTTTGTTTCCTCAAAAAGTAAAAAACCTGCTGCTTTTTTTTCAAAGAATTTTGCAAGGGAGTGCACACTTGTATGTTTTCTATGACATGCCCCAAAAGCATCATTTACATATGTATCAGCAAGTTTTCTCAATTCTTTTGCAAACTCTTCATCATCTTTTGTTTCGCCGGGATGGAATCTTATATTTTCTAAAAGAATTATTTCTCCCGGTTTTAAAGAATTAATTTTTTTAATTACATTTTCTCCAACTATTTCTTCTGAAAAATGAACTTCTTTATTTAGTATTTCTGATAGTCTTTCTGCAACAGGCTTAAGAGATAGTTCTGGTACAACCTTTCCCTTTGGTCTTCCAAGATGGGAACATAATATTAAAATTGGCTTTCTTTCAAGCAAATATTCAATTGTTGGAAGGGTTCTTTTTATTCTTGTATCATCAGCAACTTTTCCTTCTTTTAAAGGGACATTGTAATCAACCCTTAAAAAAATTTTTTCTCCTTCTTTAATTTCAATATCCTTTATACTTTTCATTTTATTCCCTTTCAGCCATATATTCAAGTAAATCAACAACTCTTACAGAATATCCCCATTCATTATCGTACCATCCAAATACTTTTACAAGATTTCCTTCAACAACTTCTGTTAATGTAGCATCAAATATTGCTGATTTTTCATTTCCTATGAAGTCAGAGGATACAAGTTCTTCTTCTGTATATCCAAGATACTTTGAAAGTTTACCTTCTGCTTCCCTTTTGAATGCCTCATTAACTTCTTCTCTTGTTGTGCTTTTTTCAACAATTGCAGAAAAATCACATAGAGAAACATCAGGTGTTGGAACCCTTATCGCAACAGCCTTTAATTTTCCTTTTAATTCAGGATAGACAATTTCAATTGCTTTTGCAGCCCCTGTTGATGTGGGAATTATATTCATTGCAGCAGCCCTTGCCCTTCTTAAATCCTTATGGACAAGGTCAAGTATTCTTTGATCATTTGTATAAGAATGTATTGTTGTCATTTCACCAAATTTAATTCTGAAGTTTTCATGAAGAACTTTCACAAGAAAAGCAAAACAGTTTGTTGTGCAGGAAGCATTTGATACAAAGAAATGTTTCTTTGGATCATACATGTTTTCATTGACTCCCATAACAACAGTTAAATCTATTTCACCTTTTGCAGGTGCAGTTAAGATTACTCTTTTTGCTCCTGCATCAATATGTGCTTGCATTTTCTCCTTTCTTCTGAATACTCCTGTTGCCTCAACTACATAATCAACTTTTAAATCTTTCCAAGGCAGTTTCTTTGGATCAGATTCTGAAAATACCTTTATTCTTTTCCCATCTATTATTAATTCGTTTTCCTTTATTTCACACTTACCTTCAAATCTTCCATATACTGTATCATATTTAAAAAGATGTAAGAGAGTTTGGGGGTCAGCAAGGTCATTTATTGCGACAAATTCAAGATTTTTTCTTTTTAAACCTTCTTTTAAAACCTGTCTTCCAATCCTTCCAAATCCATTTATTGCAACCCTAACCATTTTAAACCTCCTTTTAAATCAAAAAATTTTAAAATTGTCTCCAGTAATTATCTTTTCCTATAATTCCTCCAACACCATCATTATTTCCGTCAAGTTTAAATCCGTCTTTATCCCTTAAATTGTAAGAAATGAATAAATATAAAGGTAAGTTTCCATCCCATTCAATAAGAGAATATGTAAATCCTTTTTTATCAGGGTCTTCTCTTATTATTCCTGAAATAAATCCTTCAGGGTAAGGAAACCTTTGTTTAAATACTTTTATATTTGAGAAATTAAAATCAGATGTATTCATTTCATGGTTGAATCTTACTTTTATTATTTTTAAATTTTGATCTAAAGTTGCACTTGTGACTCTTGGGAATTCTGTCGGATTACCATTTTCAAGTTCTGTTGCAAAATGAATAATTGTATCTTCTCCAAGTTCCTGTTTTCCATCTCTATTTATATCAAGATAATTTCCAGAAGAGTCCTGTATTGTATTTTTAATTCTAAGTTCATAAACTTTACCAAATTTCAAAGTAGCATTTTTAGGTGAAAACCATATTCTAAATCCAATTCCAAATCCTTTTATTGAATCAACTTGAGAGGCAATATCTATTTTTGTTTCATATTCCTTTAATTCAATATCATTTGCTTCAATTGTTGATGTATCAAGGTCATTTCCCAAAATTATTATATTTATATTTGGGGTTGTGCTAACATCGTTATCTCCATATTCAGGGTAAAAATCAAAAAGCTCAGGTGGGTCAAAGTCTGGTTGAATATTGTTTGATGCAGGGCACCTGAAATTTGGATTATAATAATCATCAAAATGTTCTCCTTCATTTATTCCATTTCTATTCTGGTCAAGTTTATTTCCATTTATATCTTTAACCTCTGATGAGATAAAAAGCATATAATTAATAGAGTCTGAGTTTTCAAAGCCTGTTGACGGTTTAAATTCAACCATTTTTAAATCCTCATAATAATCAATTGTTCCAGCAATTGTTCCTTTTATTTTCCCATTTGCAATTTTATAAACTTTCACGTTTGTCTCATTTATTGTATTTTTATCCATTTTTTCTGAAAAAACAGCCCTTATAACATCCTGATAACCATTTGCAGGGTCATTATCAAGATCCTGAAATACATAATTTCCTGAAAAGTCAAAAGCACTCACAACATAAGGAAGAACTTTTTCTTTTTCACCAACATTTTTTCCTACATCTTTACCAGGAGAAAGAGGAATATCCTTTCTTGAACAGGTAATTAAAAATATCACTCCCATTATGCATAAAACTTTTTTCATTTTTTACCTCCTTTAAAATTTAATTTTTAATGATAATCTCCAATTTGTTAAATTAACTAAATCTGTAAATCCCATAAAATCTAAAGTAAAGTTTTTACTTATATTCCATCCAATTCCAAAAGAATAACTTGTATTTGTTTCTTTTGTTTTCTTTAAATATGTACCACCTTGGTCAACCAAAGTTGTATCATAAATTGTTGTTGTATCACCAAGACCGTTAACATATGTTAAGATTAATGGGGTAGAGGAGAGAGGATTAATTGTATTCTGATTTTCTTTAAACTTTATATAAGAGTTTGCTCCAAGTCTTAAAGATAGATTTTTGAGTATGCTTATTTCTACTGCGCATGGAATCATTATGTTCCATTCCGAATACGAGTTTAGATTTTCATATTCTCTGGAGGATGCACCCTGCATTGTGTAATCATCTCCATCAGGAATTCCGTCTCCATCATCGTATTTTTCATTTAATGTAAGATTCTCTTTTATATCAAAACTTCTATCACCTGTCTTATTATTCAAGGCAAATCCTATTCCAAAGAGTGCTTTTTCAAATATTGGAATTATATGTCTAACACCTAACATCCATGAATTTGAATTTCCATCATTTACTATATCCTGATGAGTCTTTGAATCATAAGTATATATTTCATCAAATGCACCAAGATTTGTTTTTCTTTCATAATAAATGTTTGAATCCTTACTTCCTGTTTTTTTAGAAATTGATTCTCTTCTTAAATCAAGATAGAAATATGTCTCACCACCATATTCCCATTTCCTTTTACCATATAATCTTGTAAACATTATATTTCCAGAATTTGAAAGATCTATTTCAAGTTTTGCTTTTCCAAGTTCATAATTGTTTATGTTATCATCAGGGGCATAATCAAGTAAATAATCTGTGTTTGCTGAAAATAAACTATCAATTGAGAGGATTCCAAATCCACCAATTAAATTTATAAACATAATCTCATTTGGCTCGTATAAAAGTGAGATTCCAAATACATTCCTTGTTTTTGTATAATCTGCATCCTGAACACCTTTCCATTTTTCTATCTCTAATCTTTTACCATTTTCAATATCATATAATTCAAAATTATATTCAAAATTGCCAAATATATCTGCTGGTGAACCAGGAAGTATTTCTTTGAAAGTAGAAGTTGACATCAAGAAAAATAGTCCTGCTTTGAATGTTCCCATTTCTTTCCCAGCACCGATATAAATATCGTTTGAGTTCCATTCATTATATGCTTCTCTTATTTCCTTTTCAGTGATTCTTCTATCAAATGTGCCATTACTATCAATATCCATATGGGTTATTGTCTCTATTTCAGTATATCCTGTATCTATTCCGTTCCATTCAGGTGTTTTGACCATATAGTTGTCATAAAGAGGCGCAATTCCGAGATTACCAATGAAATTAAGTTTTGTTCCGAGCATGAAATATCCTGAAGATATATTTCCAAAAAGGGCATCATTAGAAGTCGCAAAATTGGAAAGGGAAGTAAAAAGAAGTCTATCCTTTACCCATGGAATTGTTGCAGGATTAAGGATGTATTCAAGGTCATCTTCAAATATATAGGATGTTGAAAGAAATCTGAATGACTGGAACCTATCACCTGTATAGGGGGTCTGAAATTGGGCATGGAGGATTTGTATACTTATGAAAATTACCATCCCTTTGATTATTTTACTCATATATTTACCTCCTTTGTTTCTTTTAAAACCCACTCAAAATATTTTTCATTAACATTTGAAATTTTAAAGGAAATTATTTCAGGGATGCTATAAGGATGAATTTTTTCAATTTCCTTTTTAACTTTTTCAAAAAGTTTTTCTCTTGTTTTAATAAATGCTATATATTCTTTTTCTTCACTTAATTTATTCTCCCAGTAAAAAAATGATTCACATGGGAAAATATTAACACATGCAGCAAGTTTATTTTGGATTAAGAATTTTGATACTTTTAAAGCACTATCTTTATCAGGAAAAGTACAGATTATTAAAATTATATTTTCTTCCATAAAAAATTTTTGCGCCGCCCAGGACTTGAACCTGGAACCCTCGGATTAAGAATCCGATGCTCTGCCTGTTGAGCTAGCGGCGCCCATTTAGAGTTTTAATTATAAAAAATTTATGAATAAAACTTCAATTATTTGAAAAAAAATTTTTAAACCCTTTATATTTTATTTTATGATAAAGCCTTTTATTTATGAAGGTGATAAGATTTTACTTTTAGACCAAAGAAAATTGCCTTTTAAAGAAGTTTATATTGAAATAAGAAAATTTGAGAATGTTTTAATGGCAATTAAGAATATGAGTGTAAGAGGTGCACCACTTTTGGGCATCTTTGCAGGTTATGGATTTTTAATAGGTCTTAAAGAAATTTTAAAAAGAAAAGATTATAAAGAAAAGTTAAAGGAAAGAATTGAAAAACTTAAAAATACAAGACCAACTGCTTATAATCTTTTTTATATTTTAAAAAGAATTGAAAATCTTATAGAAAAAGGGGCAAAAGATTTTGAGGAGTATGAAAGAGAGATAATGAATTTTCATAAAGAGGAAGTTTTAAAATTTGAAAGAATAGGGGAAGTTGGTAGAGAGATTCTTTTTAAAGACATAAGGATTTTAACTCATTGTAATACAGGCTTTCTTGCAACAGGAGGCATAGGAACTGCTTTTGGAATAATTTATAAAAATAAGGATTTGATTGAAGAAGTTTATTTTACTGAAACAAGGCCTTTTCTTCAAGGGGCAAGATTAACCTCTTATGAACTTCATAAGGCAAATATTAAAAATAAACTTATATTTGATTTTGAAGCAGGAATCATTATGCAGAGAAAATTGGTTGATATTGTTATTGTTGGTGCTGACAGGATTGCAAGAAATGGTGATTTTGCAAATAAAACAGGAACCTTAATTCTTGCTATTCTTTCAGATTATTTTAATATTCCATTTTATGTTGCTGCACCAATTTCAACCTTTGATTTAAACTCAAAGAGAGGGGATGATTTTATAATTGAGGAAAGAAAGGGAGAAGAAGTAAAAAAGATTGGAAATAAAAGAATTGCCCCTCCTTATACCACTGCCCTTTATTTTTCCTTTGATATAACTCCTTCAAAACTTGTAAAAGGATATATAACTGAAAAGGGGATTTTGAAGCCTCCTTTTAATCTATGATTTTAGTTTATTTTTTAATTTTAGAAATCTATAATCCTTCAAAACTTTCACCTTTTGAAATTTTTAAAGAACTTGAAAACCCTTCTGAAAGTTTATTCATGATCCTGCCCAAAATAGGAAAAGAATTTGAAGGAATATTTGGTAGTTTAAATAATTTATATTTAGGTATTTTTGAAAAAAAATATTCTTTTAATTTGAATTCTCTTTATCTTTTTCCTTCTAAAAGTAGATACGATGAAATAGAAAATAAATTTTATTTTTATCCAGATTTTCCTGAAACCCTTTTAGAAATTAATAGTTATTTATGGAGATGGGGAAAAGGAGATTTTAATTATTTTTCTCCTTACAAAATATTTTTTTTGAAGAATAAATACTTTAAAATTTTTATTAATGATACAGGCAAATTTTTAATTAAAGATAATTATTATTTTTTTAACTCAATAGAGTCAGAAATAGGAGCAAATTTCATCGGATTCGGTTTTTTAAGTGAATTTATATATAGAAAAGAAAAGGATTTTTTTCTTTCCCCTTATATTTTTGGTATAGTTGAGACAAAATTTTTCAATTTTTATCCTGAAATTTATTTTGATTTAATAAAGAATAATTTTTACCCCATGTTTTCTATTTATTTTTTTAATTCTTTTCACATTTTAGAAATTTTATATGAAAAAAGGAGTTTTTTAAATCTCTTCCCTCAAATTCGTGATGATTTTCTTCCTTTTTTTAATTTTGATTCACTATTAAGTATTAGAGCATTCAAAAATGAAATAAGTTTTAAATATAAAGGAAGGATTTTTGAAAAATTTTATTTAAATTTGAATTATTCTTACGGAATTTACGAAAATTTAAAATTTTTTGAAAGTGGAAAATTATGGAAAGAGAAAATTTTTGAAAAAATTAAAATAAATAGTTTTTCTGGGATTTTAAAATATGAATTTAGCAAATTTAAATTTTTTTTAAATTATTTTTATATTCCTGAAGTAAATCACTGGAAAAATAAAGTTGTTTTATCTTTTGGTTATGATTTTAAAATTTTTAAAGTATTAACAGGCACTCTATATTCTTTTAAATTTAAAGAGCCAATTTATGAATTAAAATTTTATTTTTATCCAAAAAAATGGCTCTATATTAAATTTTATTCAATTTGGATAAAAAAAGATATAAGATATTATAATAATCATTTTCTAACAAATGAAATAGGAGCAGGAATTGGAGTTAAAAAAGATTAAAGTTGGTATTGTAGGGATAATTGGTAGACCAAATGTTGGGAAGTCCACACTTTTAAATCAGATTTTGAAAGCAAAAATTTCAATAGTTACTCCAAAACCTCAGACAACAAGGGTTCCAATACTTGGTGTTTTGCAGGGAGAGGATTATCAAATAGCATTTATGGATACACCCGGAATGCTTGAAAAAACAAAATATGAACTCCATAAGCAAATGGTAAGAAGTATTGAAATAATTATAAAGGATTCTGATTTGGTTCTTTTTATGGTTCCACCTTTTGATCCGGAGGAAATTGAAGAAATTATAATTGAAAAGTTAAGGAAATTTTCAAAAAATTCTATTCTTTTAATAAATAAAGTTGATCTTGTAAAAAAGGAGAATATTTTACCTATAATAGATATTTATTCAAAAAAATACAATTTCCTTGAAATAATTCCAATATCTGCAAGTGAAGGAGATGGACTTGACAGGATAGTTCCTGCAATTATAAAGAATTTGCCTTATGGTGAGCCTCTTTATCCTGATGATATCCTTTCTGATAAAACTGAAAGGTTTTTTGTTGCTGAAATTATAAGAGAAAAAATATTTCTATTTTATGGTGAGGAACTGCCCTATGCTTCATGCGTTGAGATTGAAGAATTTAATGAAAAGGAAAATATAATATATATAAGGGCAATAATTTATGTAGAAAAAGAGTCTCAAAGAAGAATGATAATAGGACAAAAAGGAAGTAAGATTAAAAAACTCGGTATTGCTGCAAGAAAGGACATTGAAGGATTTTTAGGTAAAAAAGTTTATCTTGATTTATGGGTTAAGGTTAAAGAAGGCTGGAGAGAGGATAAAGGATTTTTAAGGGAAATTGGGTACATTTCCTGACTTGAACTTTTTCAAAATTTTTTGTATTATTAATTATACTTTATATTAAGGAGAAATTAATATGAAAAAAGTAAAAGATTTGCCAACCGAGATAGAGGAACTTATTCAAAAAGTTAAACAGGATGGTGGAGAAGTTCTTGCAGTATATGAGGAACCTTATGGCTTAAACTGGCAGCTTTTTGTTAAATTGCCTATTGATATAGTTAAACCTACACCTTATCAGAGAGACCTTTCAAATCCCCATGTGGAAAGGCTAAGGGTTGTTATTGAAACAATTGGAAGATTTCTTGACCCTATAATTCTTGTAAGGGCAGGAGATAAGGAATACTGGACACCAAATGGAAATCACAGAAGGGAGGCAATGGTAAAATGTGGGAAGGAATGGATAACAGGAATTTTAATTCCTGATCAAAATGTTGCCTTTCAAATTCTTGCACTTAATACAGAAAAAGCACACAATTTAAAAGAAAAATCTCTTGAAGTAATAAGGATGTATAGAGCATTGATGGAAATGGACGAAAATAAAAATGAGAGTGATTATTCTTTTCAGCTTGAAGAACCTGCTTATATAACACTTGGAATTGTTTATGAAAAACAGGCAAAATTTGCTGGTGGTGCATATCATTCTTTTCTAAAAAAGATAGACAACTTTCTTGAAATTCCTATAAAAGAAGCGTATATAGAAAGGGAAAAAAGAAGTCAGATTCTTCAAGAAGTTGATGAGATAGTGGTTGATATTGTTATAAAATTAAAAGAAAGGGGGATCTCCCATCCTTTTGTTAAAAATTTTGTTGTTTCAAAATGTAATCCTCTTGGAAGAAAAAGAAAAACAGAGTTTACATATGAAGAGGCAATGGAAAAATTTAAGGAGAAGTTGCAAAGTCTTGATATAGAATCAATTACCCTTGCTGACATTATGAAAGAGGGAATAGATTATGAAATTTAATTAAATCTTTAATCCTTCTTTCTTTTTCTCTTTTTTAATATCTATCTTCATTTCTTTAAAAACATTTTCTTCAACAAATATTTTAACTTTATTTCTTATTGCAATATTTATTGCATCAGATGGGCGAGAATCAATTAAAATTTTCTTTTTACCTTGATTTAAATGGATGGTAGCATAAAATATACCATCCTTAAGCTTATCAATTGTAATTTTCTCAACTTCTCCACCAAGTTCCTTAATTATTTTATTTATAAGCTCATAAGTCATTGGTCTTGGAAAAGGAACTTCTTGCAATTTTCTTAAAATTGATAAACCTTCGTTATCTCCGATAGAAATTGGTAGGTATTCTTCTGAATCTATTTTCTTAAGGACTAAAAGAAA
>JBDRZD010000020.1:0-28961 GCA_039803745.1 Caldifarciminota bacterium | reverse complement strand
TGGATTTGTCCTATCAGTAAGATCAATAATAAATATTCCAAATGAATCCGGGTAGTGTTCCCATGTTAAATACCCTATATCTCCAACAACCCAGCCATCTCTCAGGACCACATCAGAAGGCTCAAATTTACCAATATAAATTAAAGTATCCCTTGCTTGAAGAAAATTTAACACAACACACATTATTAAATATATATACCATCTTTTCATTTTTCCCTCCTATAATTGCCTTGAAAATAATATGTGCATTGTGTCACTATCTCCATATTGCCATCACTTTCAAAATCACCAATTAAAGGTGGTGTAGGTGTAGGAGAATAAAAATAGATTGAATCTTTTACAGAATAAAGCGTATCTGAAAAATTGCCCTTATAGGGTGTAAAACCTGTCCTTTGATTATCCCTCTGAAACATCCTCCAATCCATCTCCTGAGAATATAAAACCTCTATCATTAAAATTAAAACCAACCTTCTCATCCCTTACCCTCCTTTTTAAATTAAAATTATATATTTTTAAAAATTCAATGTCAAATAAATGTAGAATACCATCAAATTTTGGAATAATAGGAATTTAATGTAATTTTTAAATATTAAATTTCTTTTAAAGCGGAAATTATGTCAAGAATTGCCTTTTTGCCATCTGCAAAAAGCATCAATGTATTTGGTGCTGCAAAGAGTGGATTTGGTATCCCTGCAAAGCCAGGGCTTAAACTTCTTTTTATTACAACAACCGTTTTTGCCTTATCAGCATCAATTATTGGCATTCCAGCAATTGGACATTTTGGATCAGTTCTTGCAAGTGGATTAACAACATCATTTGCACCAAGAACAATTGCAACATCCATTTCGGGCATTAAAGGATTTATTTCATCCATCTCTTTTAACTTATCATAGGGAATATCTGCTTCTGCAAGTAAAACATTCATATGACCGGGCATTCTACCTGCAACTGGATGAATACCAAATAATACCTTTACCCCTCTTGATTCAAGAAGATTTGTTAAATCCCTTACAGCATGCTGAGACTGTGAAACAGCCATACCATATCCCGGAATTATAACAACATTTTTTGCTGAATCAAGTAATATTGCAACTTCTTCAGGTGTTGTTGATTTTACTCTTCCTGCATATATATCCTGAGTTTCTTTAACAATAACTGCTCCAAATCCACCAAACAGAACATTTGTAAGGGAGCGATTCATTGCCTTACACATGAGGTTTGTCAGAATTATCCCTGATGCGCCAACAAGTGAGCCAGAAATTATTAAAACATTGTTGTTTAAAACAAAGCCGGTTGCTGCTGCTGCAAGCCCTGAATAGGAATTTAAAAGACATATGACAACAGGCATATCAGCCCCACCAATTGGGATAACAAGAAGGACACCAAGAATTGAGGAGAGGATTACAACCCCCCAGTAAAGAAGCGTGATTTGTGGTTTTAATACTAAAAATATTCCAAAGATAAGAGCAAGTATAAAAAGGATAAGATTTAAAAGATGCTGTCCTTTAAAAAGTATTGGTTTTTCCTCAATTATTCCCTGTAATTTTCCTGCAGCAACCATACTTCCCCAGAATGTCACTGCACCAATTATTCCTGATGCGAGAGTGGCGATAAGAAATTGATTTGATGGGGATTTTGAAAGATAAATTGATTCAAAAAGTGCTGCACCTGCAACAAGGAGTGATGCACCTCCACCAAATCCGTTTAAAATTCCGACCATCTGTGGCATTGCTGTCATCGGGGTTGTGAGTGCTAAAAAAGTTCCGATTGCTGAACCAACAACAAGTCCTGCAATTATTACTTCAAAACTTACAATTCTTTTATCAAGAAGGGTTACAATTATTGCAAGGAGCATTCCAAAGGCACTTAAAAGATTACCGTTTATAGCAGTTTTTGGATGAGAAAGCATTTTTAAACCAAAAATAAAAAGGACTGCTGCAATAAGATAAATTAAGTTTACAAACCAGGTTGAGCCCATTTTATTCCTTCCTTTTAAACATACCTAACATTCTATGGGTTACAAGATAACCACCAACAACATTTATTGTTGCAAAAACAACTGCTATAAAGGCAAGGATTGTTGTCAAAAGCGTCTGTTTTGAGCCTGCTGAAATTATTGCTCCTATTATTGTTATCCCTGAAATTGCATTTGAACCTGACATAAGCGGAGTATGGAGTATTGGAGGAACCTTTGTTATTACTTCAAAACCAACAAAAATTGCCAGAACAAATATTGTTAATATTATAACAAAACTCTCCATTTTGCCTCCTAAATTCCCATTATCTCTTTAAATCTTGGACTAAATATTTCACCATCTTTTAAAACAAGTGTATCCCTTATTATTTCGTCTTCAAGGTTTAAATCAATTTTACCTTTTTTAAAAATATATAAAATGAAATTTGTTATATTCTTTGAATACATTTGACTTGCGTTGTAAGGAACTAAAGATGGCAAATTTGTTAATCCTATTATTGTTACATCGTATTTTTTAACAATTTTATCAGGTTCGGTTAATTCACAGTTTCCTCCTCTTTCAGAAGCAAGGTCAACAATTACAGAGCCCTGTTTCATCTCCTTTATCATATCTTCTGTTATTAAAACAGGGGCTTTTTTTCCTGGAACAAGGGCTGTTGAAATTACCGCATCACTTTCAACAACCATTTTTTTCATCATCTCCCTTTGTTTTCTATAAAATTCTTCACCCATTTCTTTTGCATAACCACCTTTATCTTCTGCTTCTTTTGTTTCAAGACCAATTTCAACAAATTTTGCTCCAAGACTTTCAACTTCTTCTTTAACGGCGGGTCTTATGTCATAAGCGTAAACAACTGCACCAAGTCTTTTTGCAGTTGCGATTGCTTGGAGCCCCGCAACCCCTGCCCCTATCACAAATACTCTTGCAGGTGTTATTGTTCCTGCTGCTGTCATAAGCATTGGAAACATTTTTGGAAGGAAATGCGCAGCCAGAAGCACAGCCTTATAACCTGAAATTGTTGCCATTGAGGAAAGGATATCCATATTTTGTGCCCTTGTAATTCTTGGAAGGAGTTCAAGAGAAAATATCAAAATACCTTTTTTTGTTATCCTTTTTATTTCCTCATAATGGGTAAAGGGATCAATCATCCCTATGAGAATTTGTTTTTCTCTTGAAAAGGTTAAATCAGGTGGTTTTCTTATACAAACTATTACATCGCATTCATCATAAATCCTTTTTCTTTCGCAAATTTCTGCCCCCTTTTCTTTATACATTTCATCAAAAAATCCTGCGTCATTCCCAGCATTTTCCTCTATAAATACTTCTATCCCTGCCTTTTTGAGAATCGGAACAGAATCAGGAATTATTGATACTCTTTTTTCTCCTTCAATTTTTTCTTTTAAAACACCTAATTTCATATTCCCTCCTAAAAAGTTATAAATTATAAGGAAAGTTTATTTTATTTGAAAAATAAGTAAGGTTTAATTTAAAATTATATTTTATCTAACCTAAAAAGAAAATTAAAATGTTTTATCTTTTTTATATTTTTTTGTTTGTCCCTTTGGTTTTGTGTTTTATAGTTTTTGGGACATACAAATTATGGCTTCTTTATCTTTATAAAAAGGGCAGGAAAAGAGAAATTCCCTCTTATTCTTTAGATTTTTATCCTTTTGTTACAATTCAAATTCCTGTTTATAATGAATATAATGTTATAGAAAGAATAATAAAAAGTGCCACAAATTTAAATTATCCAAAAGATAGATTTGAGATTCAAATACTTGATGATTCTACCGATGAAACGAAGTATTTAATTGATGAGATTGTTGAGGAAAAAAGAAAGGAAGGGTTTAATATTGAAGTTATAAGAAGAGAAAAAAGGAATGGTTATAAGGCTGGTGCTTTAAAAAATGGTTTAAAATATGCAAAGGGTGAATTTATTGCTATATTTGATGCTGATTTTATAATTCCTCCTGATTTCCTTGTCAAAACATTACCATTTTTTAAAGATAAAAATGTTGGATTGGTTCAGGCAAGATGGGGATTTTTAAATGAAAAAGAAAATAAATTAGCGAAAATCCAGTCAATTACTCTTAATACACATTTTATAATTGAACATGATTCCAAGTTTAAAAATGGTTATTTCTTCAATTTTAATGGGACAGCAGGGATATGGAGAAAAGAAGCAATAATAGATGCAGGAAACTGGCAGTGTGATACCCTTGCAGAGGATCTTGATTTATCAGTAAGAGCTTATTTAAAGGGATGGAAATTTATATTTTTAAATGATTTAATATGTTTTTCAGAACTTCCCTCTGATTTTAATTCTTTTGCAAATCAACAGTTTAGATGGACAAAGGGGACTGCTGAGGTTTGTTTAAAACTTTTTAAAAGTATAATAAAATCAAATATAAAACTTGATGATAAAATAAATATACTTTTGCATCTTTCTTCTCCTTTCTTATATGTTGCAAATTTCCTTTTATTTTTAATCCTCTGGCCACTTTCATATTTTTCTCCTCTTTTATTTGGAATACTTGCTCTATTTTTTGGGTTTGCCAATATTTATAATATGTTCACAGTTGATGAAATAATTCATCAAAATAAACCCTTAAAGGAAAGAATAAGTGATATGCTTTATTTGATTTTTATATTTTCTGGTTTTTCTATAAAGGGAACAATTGCTGTATTAGAGGCAATTTTTAAGAAAAAGACACCATTTGAAAGGACACCAAAAAAGGGTAATCAAAAGAAAAAATATTTAATCAAAAGTAAAAATTATCTTGAACTTTTAAATTTTGTTTACTGGATTTTCGCTGTTCCCCTCGCCATAAAATTAAAATGTTTTGGAATTTTACCATGGCTATTAATTTTTGCAACAGGTTCTCTTTATTTCTTTTATGCTTCTAATTTAAATTTAAAGAATTAAATTTTTGCCTTTTTTAAATGCTTCAAGATTTACATAAATTAAGTTCTGGGGTATATTTTTTTTAATCGCTTCCTCCCATATTTTTTCTTCAAAGGGAAGGAACTTTGATAAAAACCCTAAAAGTAAAATATTTGCGCTTCTTGGTTCTCCTATTTCTTCTGCAATTTTTAATGCAGGAATTATATATAGATTTTTTGTTATATTTTTTAAATTTTCTTCTATTCTTTCAGGATACTGGTCAAGTCCTAAGGAAACAAGAGGTGGCAAAATTTCAATGTCATTAACTATTATTACAGGTTCATCTTTTTTTAAATAGTGAACCCATCTTAAAGTTTCTGCTTTTTCAAGGGAGAGAAGAAAATCACATTTACCCTTTTCAATTAAAGGTGAATAAATTTTTTCGCCAATCCTTATATGGGATACAACACTTCCACCTCTTTGAGACATTCCATGAACTTCACTTTTTTTAACATCAAATCCTGATTCCATCCCTGCTATTGCAAGTATTTCAGAGGTTAAAATTATTCCCTGTCCACCTACACCACATATAATAATATTAAATTCTTTCATTCTATTGCCTCCACAGGACAAACCTCGGAACAAAGCCCACATCCTACACATAAAAGAGAAGATATAAAAGCCTTACCATTTACCATTGAAATTGCAGGGCATCCAAGTCTTATACATGCTTTACATTTTTCACCAAGACATTTTTCTTCTATTACTTTTCTCTTTTTTTCTCTTTTGAATCTTTCCCTTGCCTCTTTTAAAAGGGCACATGGCGCTTTTGAGATAACAACCGCGGGTTTTTCACTTTCCATTGCATTCTTTATTGTTTTTAAAGTATTTTTTAAATCGTATGGATTAATCTCATAAACTTCTTCAATTCCACATGCTCTTGCTAATTCAGCAAGATTAATTTCCTTTGTCTTTTCTCCTTTTGCAGTAATACCTGTTCCTGGATGGTTTTGGTGTCCTGTCATTGCAGTTGTTCTATTATCAAGTATTATAACTGTTACACTTCCTTTATTATAAGCAATGTCTATAAGTCCTGTTATACCAGAATGGATAAATGTTGAATCTCCGATAACTGCGACAAGTCTCTTTGAAAATTTTTTGCCCAGTGCCTTTTCAAAACCAAAGGCATTACCTATTGATGCACCCATGCATATACATGTGTCCATTGCATTATGTGGAGGTAATGCACCAAGTGTATAACACCCTATATCACCTGTAACTACTGCTTTAAGTTTTGAAAGTGTATAAAATACTCCTGTGTGGGGACAACCAGGACAAAGTTGAGGTGGTCTTCTTACCGATTTTAAAGGTTCTGGATGAGGAAGTTCCTCATTTTTTAATGATTTTCTCACAATTTCAGGAGATAATTCATCACATAAAGGTATATATTTTTTGCCTTCCACATTATAACCCAAAATTTTTATTTCCTCTTCAATAAAAGGTTCATTTTCTTCCACAACTATAACTTTTTTTACATTTTTTATGAATTCCTTAAAAAGTTCTTCAGGAAAAGGGAAAGGCATACCCAGTTTTAAAATCCATGCATCAGGGAAGACCTCTTTTGCATAATTATAAGAAATTCCAGATGTTACAATCCCAACTTCATTTTTACCTTTCTCAATTCTATTAAGAAATGTTTCTGAAGAAAATCTTTTTAATTTTAACAGTTTTTCTTCAAGAATACTATGCCTTATTTTTGCATGAGCAGGTAGAACTACAAATTGTTGAATATTTTTACTATAATTTTTTAAAGGAACTTCTTCTCTTTCTCCAACTTTAACAACTCCTTTTGTATGAGAGATTCTTGTTGTCATTCTAAAAAGCACAGGGATTTCAAATTCTTCTGAAATTTCAAAGGCAATCTTTACAAAGTCATGGGCTTCCTGAGCATCTGAGGGCTCTATAAGTGGGACTTTTGCGAATTTTGCATATCTTCTATTATCCTGTTCATTCTGTGAAGAATGCATTCCAGGGTCATCACATGTGACAATTACAAAACCCCCTTTAACACCTGTATAAGCAGATGAAAAAAATGGGTCAGCAGCAACATTTAATCCTACATGCTTCATTGAAACAATACTTCTTGCACCCGCTATTGCCGCACCAAAGGCAACTTCAAAAGCCACTTTTTCATTTGGCGACCATTCTGCATCTATTTCAGGATATTTTGCTAAGTTTTCAAGAATCTCTGTTGAGGGTGTTCCGGGATAGGCACATGCAACCTTTAAACCTGCTTCCCAAGCACCTCTTGCCAGTGCTTCATTTCCTGATAAAAGTAATTTCATTTTGTCTCCTTTGGAGTTTTAAATTATAATTAAAAACTCAATTATGAATAAAATAAGAGAAATAATTGAAAAAGAGAAAATTGAATTTGTAGATGTTCTTTATACTGATCTTTTAGGGATAACAAGAAAGGTTTCGTTTCCAGTATCTTACTTTGATAAGTTTGCGAAAGATGGAATAGGTATTGATGGTTCATCTGTGCCGGGATTTAAAGAAGTGAGTGAAAGCGATATGAGACTCATAATGGATGAAAAGAAATTTTTTATAGACCCTTTAAGTGAAAGAAAAAAATTATGTATAATTGGCTGTTTATATCTTGGAAGAGAGGAAAGGGTTTTTGAAGACTCACCAAGATATATCTTATTAAAGGCAATTGATTATTTAAAGAAAAATAATATTGCGGATAATGCATATTTTCTCCCGGAGATAGAGTTTTATATATTTGATAAAGTTGAATATAAAAGTGAAACACTTGAAAGTTTTTATAAAATAGAAGCAAGGGAAAAATTTTCTCATAGAGGTTATCATATTACTTCGCCTTTTGATAAATTTGATGAGTTCAGAGAGAAAGCATGTCACTATATAGAAAAAGCAGGAATTAGGGTTAAATATCATCATCACGAGGTTGGCAGGTTTTGCCAAGGTGAAATAGAGATAGATTTTTCAGATGCTCTTGATACTGCTGATAATATTTTAATAGTTAAGTATATTTTAAAAAAACTTGCCGAAAAAGAGGGAATTTTTATAACATTTATGCCAAAGCCGTTGCATAATGAACCAGGTAATGGACTACATCTTCATCAATTTCTTGAAAAAGAGGGAAAATCAATATTTTCTGACCCTTCTGACACTTTGGGGCTTTCTAAAGAAGGAAAGCATTATATAGGTGGTATTCTAAAACACGCAAGGGCACTTTCTGCTTTTACAAATCCAAGCACAAATTCCTATAAAAGATTAATTGGAGGGTTTGAGGCACCAAGTAAAATATCCTATTCAATAGCGAATAGGACAACCATGATAAGGATACCTGGATATATAAGTAAGAAAGAGATGAGAATAGAGATACGTTCCCCTGATGCCACATTTAATCCCTATTTAGGCATGGCTGCTATAATTATGGCTGGAATTGATGGTATAGAAAAAGGTATTGAACCCGGTGAGCCAATAACAGAAAATTTGGAAAAGAGAACCATTAGTCCTTTACTTTCTCTTCCAATTTCTCTTGAAGAAGCCCTAATAGAACTTGAAAGGGATAACGAGTTCCTTCTAAAAGGAGGAGTGTTTAATAAAGAATTGATTCATAAATGGATAAATTTAAAGAGAAAAGAGACTGAAGAGGTTGAGAAAAGACCGCATCCCTATGAATTTTTACTTTATTTCTGATGGAATTAAAAGAAGGGAAATTACCTCCTGATTTTCTCAAAGAACTTTTAAATCTATTACCTCCTTTAAAAAAAGAAATAAAAATAGGACCAAAAATAGGAGGTGATTCAGCGATTATTGAATTTAAAGATTTATATTTAATAGTGTCGCAGGATCCAATAACATTTACAGAAAAAGAAATAGGATATTATGGAGTTATTGTTAATGCAAATGATGTTGCAGTTATGGGTGCAAAACCCCTTTATTTTCTTTTTACACTTCTTTTACCAGAAGGATTTTATAAAGAGAATATAAAAAGGATATTTAAAGAAGTTAAAGGTGTTTGTAAAAAATTAGATATTCAAGTTATTGGTGGACATACTGAAATAACCCCTGGTCTTAAAAAAATAATACTTTCTGGAACAATGATAGGTATAAGGAAAAAAGAAAAAGGGCTTTTCCCCAAAAAGGTTAATGCCGGTGATTTTTTGTTTTGTATAAAAGAAGTCCCTATTGAAGGTATTTCAATAATAGCAAAAGAAAAAAAAGAAATTGTTAAAGATATAATAGGAGAGAAAAAGCTGAATAAATTTTTAAAATATAATATAAAACCCGGGATAAGCATTGTAAAAGAGGCAATTTTAATTTCTGGATTTAAAGGAACACTTGCAATGCATGATCCCACAGAGGGTGGAATAATAAATGGAATATGGGAATTATGTGAATTTTTAAATAAAGGTATAATTGTTTATGGAGATAAAATTCCTGTTGTGAAGGGATTTGAGAAAGTTTTTGAATATTTTAATATGGATCCATTAAAAACAATTTCTTCTGGCTCTCTCCTTGTGGCAATTAAAAAGGGATATGAAAAGAATTTTGAACTTTTTTGTAAAAAAAAGAGAATAGGATCAACTTTAATTGGAATTTTTAAAAATTTAAATGAGGGAAGATATATATTAAAAAAAGATAGGAAAGTTGAAATATTACCCTGTCAGGATGATATTTCAAAGATATTTTAAAGAATAAGTCTTTTTTCTTTATAATTAAAAACTTAATAAGGAGTAAAATATGAAGGAGAAAGAATTAAGACCATTAAAAGAATACTCAATAGAAGACATATGGGGGCTTTATTCAAATAAATATAAAGGGCTTGTTGTTCTTATGAGAGAAGCGAGAAGAGTTTTGCTTCAACTCCAGATTGAAGAAGTTGAATTTCCCGGGGAGAAAGCAGTTCTTCATGCTGTTAAGAATTACAGGGATAAGAAAATAAGGGTCACAGAAGGAAGATGAGAATAATACTTGGTGTTACGGGTTCTGTTGCAGCCTTTAAGGCTTTAGAAATTGGCAGACTTTTTATAAAAAATGGGATAAAAGTTGTGCCTGTTTTAACAAAGAATGCTTTAAATTTTGTTGGTAAAGATTCTTTTGAATCCCTTTTCCATGAAGAAGTTTATTACGAGCTTTTTTCTCCCCATATTTGTCAAAAAGAACCAGTTCATATAAAAATCCTTAAAGATGTTGACGCAATTGTGGTTGCACCATGCACTGCAAATATGATAGGGAAATTTGCAAACGGTGTTGCTGATGATCTTCTCTCAACTATTCTTTTGGCAAGTAAAGTTCAGGTTTTTATTGCTCCTGCAATGCATGAAGATTTATGGACAAGTGAAATTGTGGAAGAAAATGTTAAAAAATTAAAAAGAAAGGGGGTGATATTTATAGGCCCTGAGGAAGGTGAACTTTCAGATTTAAGGATTGGTAAAGGAAGAATGAGTGAGCCAGAAAAAGTATTTAAAGAGGTATTTGAATTTTTAAAGTTAAGGGAAAAATTTAAAAATAAGAAATTACTCCTTGTTTTTGGAAGAACCGAAGAAGATATTGATAGTGTGAGAGTTATAACAAATAAAAGTTCTGGTAAAATGGGCAAAGCCTTATTTGATACTGCTTTAAAAATGGGTTTTGAAATATCAATAATAAAAGGTAAAACAGATTTTGAATTTGAATTTAAAAGATTAAAAGAAGTAAGAACTGCTAATGAAATGTTTGAAAAGATAAAGGAGGAAATTTTAAATTTTAAACCTGATATATTCATAATGAATGCAGCAGTGAGTGACTTTATTCCTTCAGTAAAAGAAGAAAGTAAGATTAAGAGAGAAGAAAGGGAAAGAAATATTTCTTTAAAACCCAATATAGATATACTCAAAGAAATCTCTAATTATAAGGACGAAAAAATGGTTTTTGTTGGTTTTGCTCTTGAAGATAAAGATATTTTTGAGAATGCAAAAAAGAAATTATATGAAAAAAAACTTGACATGATTGTTTTAAATACTCCATCATCCATAGGAAGTGATTTTACAAAAATATGGATTTTAAAGAAAGACGGGGAAATTAAAGAATTTCCTTCTATTTCAAAAAAAGAGGCAAGTTTGAAGATCTTTGAGGAAATATTTGATGCCTTTAAAGAAATTCTTTGAATTTCTGAGTGAGATATACGGAGAAAAGGAGATTTTTATAGAGAAATTTGTTTTAAAAGATAGGATTTTAATAGAATTAGAAAAAGAATGTAAAAAATGTGAAAGGTGCGTTCTTTCAAAAACAAGAAAAAATGTAGTATTCGGCAATGGTAATCCCTATTCAGAACTTCTAATTGTGGGGGAAGCACCTGGTGAAGAGGAAGATAAAATAGGTATTCCTTTTGTTGGAAGAGCAGGAAGGAAATTAACAGAAGTTCTTTTAAAATATGGAATAGAAAGAGAAAAAATTTATATTACGAATACAATAAAATGTAGACCCCCTGCAAATAGAGAACCAAGACCAAATGAATTGAAAGAATGTTTTTATTATTTAAAAAAAGAGATTGAGATAATTTCTCCGAAGATAATTTTATGTCTTGGAAGATATGCAGTTATGATGATTTTGGGTGAAGATAAAAAAATTTCTGAATTAAGAAAAGGTGAATATGAAAAATTTGGTGCGAAAGTTTTCATTACCTATCATCCCTCTGCAATTTTAAGAAAACCAGAACTTGCCTCTCTTTTTGAAGAAGATATTGAAAGGGTTTCAAAATTGATTTTAAAATGAAAATAAAAGTTTTATTTATAGGAGATGTGGTTGGCAGAGCAGGAAGAAGGGCACTTAAAATGTTTTTACCTCAAATTAAAAGAGAATATTCTCCTGATTTTGTTATAGCAAATGTTGAAAATGCAGCAGGAACAAGTGGTATAACTTTAAAGGTTTATGAAGAGATAAAAGGTGTGGGAGTTGATATAATGACTTCAGGAAATCATATATTTGCCAAAAAAGAAGTTTTTAATTTTATAGATGAAAGTGATTCTCTATTAAGACCATTAAATTTTCCAGAAGGTGTTCCTGGAAAAGGTTTTAATATTTATAGAAAGGATAATAAAGAGATTGCAGTTTTGAGTGTTATTGGGAGGGTTTTTTTGGGAGAATATGACTGTCCTATAAGGGAAACTGAGAAGATAATCAAAGAGATTAAAGAAATTCCAATTATAATAGATTTTCATGGAGAAGTAACAAGTGAAAAGATTATATTTGCTGATTATTTTGATGGAAAAGCTCTCGCAATTATAGGAACTCATACTCATGTTCAAACAAAAGATTTAAGAATTTTAAATAAAGGAACACTTTTTATCTCTGATATTGGAATGACTGGCAGTTTTGATTCAATAATAGGTGTAGAAAAAGAGGCAGCATTTAAAAGGCTCAGATATTTATTGCCTGCACCTTTTGATGCAGGTAAAGAAAAGATAGGGATGAACTCCCTTTATTTTGAATTTGATTCTCTTTCAAAAAAAATTTTATATGCTGAGATCATAAATAAAGGAGGAGCAATATGAGAAAAAAATATAAAACAATAAAATATGAGGAAATTGTAAAAAAAGTAAGGGATGCGTGTATATATGCATGTCATAATTTAAAACCTGATGTAATAGAGGCTTTAAAAAAAGCAAGAGAGACAGAAGAATCTGAAGTTGGTAAAAAGGTTCTTGACCAGATTCTTGAAAATATTGAAATTGCAAAAAAGGAAGATATCCCCCTTTGCCAGGATACAGGATTTTCAGTATTTTTTGTGGAAATGGGAACAGATGTTAGAATAAAAGGAGGAAACATTAAAGATGCAATAATAGAAGGTGTGAGAAAGGGTTATGTAGAAGGATATTTAAGAAAATCAATAGTTGCAGACCCTTTGAGAAGAAAAAATACAGGAGATAATACGCCACCTGTCATTCATTTTGATATAGTTCCAGGAGATACTTTAAGAATTATCTTTGAGCCAAAAGGAGGCGGAAGTGAAAATATGAGTGCTTTAAAAATTCTTTTGCCAGGGGAAGGTAAAGAAGGTGTTAAAAAATTTGTAATTGAAACTGTAAAAAAGGCTGGTTCAAATCCGTGCCCCCCAATTGTTGTTGGTGTTGGGATTGGTGGGACATTTGAATACTGTGCATTTTTAGCAAAGAAGGCAACAGTGAGAGAGATAGGGAAAAGAAATCCTGATCCATTTTATGCACAGTTTGAAGAAGAACTTTTAGAAGAAATAAATAAACTTGGAATCGGTCCGCAGGGATTTGGGGGAAAATGGACTGCTCTTGATGTCCATATAGAAGCCTATCCATGCCATATAACTGCTTTACCTGTTGCAGTGAATATACAATGCCACGCTGATAGAAGAGAAGAAATTATTTTTTAAATAGGAGGGAAAAATGGAAGAATATAAAAAAATAAAAACACCTTTAACTGATGATGATGTTTTATCTTTAAAAGCAGGGGATGCGGTTTTAATTTCAGGAGTTATATACAGTGCAAGGGATGCTGCTCATAAAAGGCTTCTTGAAGAATATGAAAAAACAGGTAAATTACCTTTTGATTTAAAGGGACAGATTATATATTATGTAGGTCCTTCTCCTGCAAAACCCGGAAAGGTTATAGGTTCTGCAGGACCAACGACTTCAATAAGGATGGATATTTATACCCCGAAGATGCTTGAACTGGGAGTTAAAGCAACGATTGGTAAGGGTGAAAGACAGGATTTTGTTAAAGAGGCAATGAAAAAATATAAGGCAGTTTATCTTGCAACAGTTGGTGGTGCAGGGGCACTTATTGCTCAGAGAATAAAATCAGTAAAAATAGTTGCATATGAAGATTTGGGACCAGAGGCAATTACAGAAATGCTTGTTGAAGATTTTCCTGCAATTGTTGCAGTTGATGCTTATGGAAACGATTTATATATTGAGGGCATAAAGAAATACGCAAAAGTTTGAAGGTAATATCTATAATACCTGCAAGGTATGGTTCAAAGAGACTTCCTGGTAAACCACTTGTTAAAATCCTTGATAAAATCCTTATAAACTGGGTTTATGATAATGCAATAAAATGTAAAAAATTGGATAAGATAGTTATAGCAACGGATGACGAAAGAATTTTAAAGGAATGTGAAAAATTTGGTGCAGAAGTTTATTTAACACCGAAAGATTTAAAAAGTGGTTCAGATAGGGTTTTCTGGACTTATAAAAATTTAATAAAAGAAAATTATGATTATATTCTAAATTTACAGGGTGATGAACCACTAATTTCTCCAGATGATTTAGATTTTCTGATTGAGGAGACGATCAAAAGGATGTGTGAAGTTTCAACCCTTGGTTATCCATTAGATTCAAAGAAAAAATTTGATGATAAAAATATTGTTAAAATAGTTTGTGATAAAGAAGGTAGAGCAATCTATTTTTCAAGAAGTCCAATCCCTTTTTCTTTTCTTAAAAAAAATTTGGAATTCTTAAAACACATAGGAGTTTATCTTTATAGAAGAGACATTCTTGAACTTTTTCATTCAATTCACAAGTCCTATCTTGAAGAAAAAGAAAATCTTGAACAATTAAGATTGATTGAAAATGGGATACCAGTTTTTGTTTTTGAAGCAAAAAATGATACACATCCTGTTGATACTGAGGAGGATATAAAAGAGGTTGAAAAAATTTTAAGGGAAAAAATTTAATATTTCTTTTAAAAGGTTGTTTCTATTTTCATACATTACTTTTATTATTTCACATTTTGAAAAATCAATTTCTTTCTTTAAATTTTCTAACACCTTTTCTCCTACTACCCCAAGAATTCTTGGCTTTTCATTTTTTAAAACTTCTTTTATCCATATAAAAAATTTTTTTGATAATAATTCCATTTTACCTATTTCATCAACAATAAGAATATCACAATTTTTAAAATCAATTTTTTCAATTATTTCTTCAAGATTTTTTAAATTCACTCCATATTTCCCTATTCTATAACGACTTTTAAAATCTATATGGGAAAAAGCTTTCTTTTCTCCATCAATTTTTATTATTTCAAATCCTTTTCTTTCGCCTTTTTCTCTTATCTCTTTTGTTATAAATCCATCTAATT
Source organism: Caldifarciminota bacterium (assembly GCA_039803745.1). Classification (GTDB taxonomy): domain Bacteria; phylum Hydrothermota; class Hydrothermia; order Hydrothermales; family Hydrothermaceae; genus JBDRZD01. Next base: position 13,979 of record JBDRZD010000020.1, on the reverse strand, counting down.
TATACTTATTTTTTAATTCTTTAATTGCCTTTTCTATAATTGTAGTTTTACCGACCCTTGGCGGACCTGTTAACAAAAGATGATATTTCAAATTAGAGTAATGAAAGAACAGCTTCTTCTGCTCCGTCTCCTATTCTCCTTCCGAGTTTTAATATTCTTGTATAACCAGAATTTCTATCTTTAAATTTAGGTGCTATTTCTTTAAATAATTTTTCTGTAATTTTTTTATCCTGCAAAATTCCAAATGCCTGCCTTCTTCTTACCTGTGTATCTTCTTTCGCAAGTGTTATTAATTTTTCCACGAGTCTTCTTGTTTCTTTTGCCTTTTGAAGTGTAGTTTTAATTCTTCCATGTTTTAAAAAGGATATTACCTGGTTTCTTAAGAGTGCCTTTCTATGAGCCCTTGGCCTCCCGAGTTTTTTTAACTTCTTTTTGTGCCTCATCTAATTCCTCCTGTGTCACGTATTCACTTATGTCCATCTCAAAATTAAGTCCAAAATTTTGCAGTTTTTCTTTTATTTCATCCATTGCCTTTTTACCGAGATTTTTAATTGCACTTATTTCTTCTTCTTTTCTTTGGACAAGTGCACCAACTGTATAAATCTTAGCAGTCGCAAGGTTTGTTATTGTTCTTGGTGGTAAATCAAGTATCTCAAGGTCACTTAAAAGGAGCATTTTCATATCTTCTTTTTCTTTCTTGGGCTTTTCTTTTACTTTTTCCGCTAAAATTTTTCTTTCCTTTTTTAAAGCGATTCTTTCAAAATGTTTTAAAATAATTTCCTTTGCTTCGATAAGAGCATTTAAAGGGGTTATTGAACCATCAGTTTCTATTTCAAGGATAAGTTTTTCATAGTCTGTTCTATGTTCAATTCTTACATTTTCAACAATGAAATTTACCTTCCTTACAGGTGAGAAATCTGCATCAATGAATATTGTATCATGAGGGAAGAGCCTTTTATCTATATAACTCGTTTTAAGCTCCTCTAAAGGAACATAACCCCTTCCATTCATCACCCATACTTCCATTGCTATTTTTGAACTCTTTGATGTTAATGTTGCTATCTTTTGCTGGGGAGTAAGTATTTCCACACTGCTTGGAGCCCTAAATTCTTTTGCAAATATTTCCATTTCACCTGCTGCTGTAAGGGGGATATTTACATAAGGAGAATCCCCATTATATTTAACTCTAATTTTTTTTAAATTAAGGATAATAAGAGGGACATCTTCAAGTACTCCCTTTATTGAAGAGAATTCATGAGATACTCCATCTATTCTAACTGCAAATATAGCAGAACCCTGAATGCTTGAAAGCAAGACCCTTCTTAAAGCATTACCTACGGTGATCCCAAATCCTCTTTCAAGAGGAGAAAATACAAATTTACCATAATTTTTCTTTTCTTCAATTACTTCAATACCCTCTGGCATTAAAATTTCTTTTTTATCCATTTTTAACCCCTTTTGAAAATTTTATTTAGAATAAAGCTCAACAATTAAACTTTCCTTTATTGGATGTGAAACATCTTCTCTTGAAGGAAGTCTTAAAACTTTTCCTTCAAAATTTTCTTTATTAATTGAAAGCCATTTAGGCACATCCTCTGGTGCTTTTCTATCAAAACTTTCTCTTATAAATACATTATTTCTCATCTTCTCTTTTATAGTGACTACATCTCCTTCTGATACTAAATAAGAAGGAATATTTATCTTTCTTCCATTAACAAGTATATGTCCATGGGCTACAAGTTGCCTGGCTCCCCTTCTCGATAATGCAAATCCAAGATGATATACCACATTATCAAGCCTTCTTTCAAGTAAAGAGAGTAAATTTTCACCCGTATTTCCCGGCATTTTCCTTGCCATCTCAAAATATCTCCTGAACTGGGTTTCACTAAGACCGTAAATTCTTTTTGCTTTTTGTTTTTCCCTCAATTGTAATCCATAAATTGATAATTTTCTTTTTGCTGTTGGTCCATGGAAACCCGGTGGATATTTTCTTCTTTCAAAAGCACATTTATCAGTTAAGCACCTATCACCTTTTAAAAAGAGTTTTTCGCCTTCCCTTCTGCACAATCTACAAACAGGACCTGCATATTTTCCCATTATACCCTCCTTCTTTTTGGTGGTCTACATCCATTATGAGGTATAGGTGTTATATCTCTTATAGCTACTACTTTTAACCCTGCTGCATGAATTGTCCTTATTGCTGCCTCCCTTCCCTGCCCAGGTCCTTTCACTCTTATTTCTACCTCCTTTATTCCCATTTCAAGTGCCTTTTTTGCTGCTGCTTCTGCAGCCTTTGATGCAGCATAAGGTGTTCCCTTTCTTGTTCCTTTGAAGCCGACAGAACCACAAGAAGCCCAGGTAAGCGTATTGCCCTTTCTATCTGTAATAGTAACTATTGTATTGTTAAAAGTTGACTGAATATAAGCGATTGCAAAAAAATCCGTTATTTTTTTCTTTTCTTTCTTTTTGCGAGAAACCTTTTTTGCCATTATCCTTCTCCTTTTTTCTGTTTCAACCTTCTAAATATATTACCTCTTGGTCCTTTTCTTGTTCTTGCGTTATGTCTTGTTCTTTGTCCTCTCACAGGTAAACCCATCTTGTGTCTTAAACCACGATAACAACCTATTTCAATCAGTCTTTTTATATTTTTCTGAACTTCTGCTCTTAAAGCGCCTTCAACTTTTAATTTATCAACTTCACTTTGAAGTTTGCTCACTTCCTCACTTGTTAAATCCTTTACTCTTTTATTAGGATCAATACCTGTAATGCCTAAAATTTTTTTTGATGTTGAAAGCCCTATCCCATAAATATAAGTCAATGCAATTTCAATCCTTTTATTTTTTGGTAAATCAACTCCTGCAATTCTTGCCATTTTACCCCTGCCTTTGTTTATGTTTTGGATTTTCACAAATAACAATTATTTTACCTTTTCTTTTAACAATTTTACACTTAACACACCTTTTCTTAACAGATGATTTTACCTTCATATATCCTCCTAAAATTTATATCCAAATGAAAATCTATAATTATCGGTTTGAAAAGAATAAATGTCTGAGTCAACTCCTACATCAAATATAAAGGATTTAAAAATCAGACTTCCTCCATAAGTCCATCCAACTCTTCGTCCTGCTAAGTCCTCAAAATACCCAATTCTTGCTGAGATGAAATCGTAATAAGTATATTCTAAACCAATATTTTTCCATGTATCCTTCCATACTTCTTTAAATCCATCATCTTTCAGGTCTTTAAATAAATTCACAATTACCTTTGTAATCTCGGTAGCCAGAATTATTTTATGAGCCTTATTATAAACTGGTCTATAAGAAAATCCCGTTTTCAAAGTGTAAGGAATTGGATCTTTATCCCCGCCTCTTTTTGTGAATTTTACTGGTGGTCCTATGTGAAGTAAAGAAGTGCCAAATTGAAGTCCTTTTGGAAAATCAAATTTGTAAAGTAAACCGAAGTCAAAAGCATATGATAATGCAGCACCACCACCCCCTGTTTCGGGGAAATATATTCTTACAAGCCAGTCAGGTGCAAGAAAACTATATACTATTTTAGCTGTAAATCCAATTCCTAATTTTTCCCAAATTTTAACACCATAAGATGCACCTATTGCAAAATCAAAATTTCTAAATCTTGCAATTGTGGTTCCATCTTCAAGTTGTGCCTCTGTTTCCCCGGTTGTTAAATATATCCCGTGAATCCCCATATTTCCATATGGAGGTAAAGGTCTTACGAATCCCAAGAATTCATAATACATATCAGGCCAGAGCCCGGTAAGCCAGTTAGAATGTTGAAGCGAAACTTCATTCTTTTCAAAAAATGCGATTCCTCCAGGATTATAATAAAGGGCTGTTGCGTCTTCTGCTATTGAAGCAAATGCTCCTCCCATTCCTACTGCTCTTGCTCCGGGATAAATTGTTAAAAATACAAGTGTTGCATCGTTTGTTGAGGCAAATAAAATTCCACTACATATTATACACACTATTTTTTTCATATTCTCACCTCTTAATTTTTTAAGTTTTTAATTATAATTAAATTTCAGTTTGAAAGTCAAACAAAATATACTTTATAATTTTAAAAATGAAAGTATTTATCATAGGAAGTGGTGGAAGAGAACATGCCTTAGCTTATTGGTTTTATAAATTTGGGCATGAAGTTATAGGCTTATCCGGTAATCCGGGTATTGAAGGAATCGGGAAAACATATAGTTTTTCTTTAACTGATTTTAAAAAAATAGAAGAAATTGCAATTAAAGAGAATATTGATGTAATATTACCTGGACCTGAAGAGCCAATCGTTAAAGGTATAAAAGATAGGATTAAGAATTTTTTTGTTTATTCTCCAAATGAAAAAGAGGCGCTCCTTGAAGGAAGTAAAGCCTTTGCCAAGGAATTTATGAGTGAAAACAGTATACCCACTGCAAGATACGAGATATTTGATGAACCTGAAAAGGCTTATAAGTACATAGAAAAAATAAAAAGAGCCTGTGTTGTGAAAGCATCAGGTCTTGCACAGGGGAAAGGCAGTATTGTATGTAAGGATGAAGAAGAGGCAAAGGAAGCGGTTAAAAAAATTATGGAAGAAAAAATATTTGGTGATTCTGGAAATGTGGTAGTAATAGAGGATTTTTTAAAGGGGATAGAGTGTTCTATTATAACACTTGTTGCCGGAGATGAATATTTGATGCTTCTTCCTTCTCAGGATCATAAACCAGTGTATGATAATGATAAAGGTCCAAATACAGGTGGGATGGGCGCCTATGCACCTTTACCATTTTTAACAAATGAGATTATAGAAAAGATTGAGAATGAGATAATTAAAAAGACAATAAGGGGACTTATAAGAAAAAATTTTGATTATCAAGGAGTAATATATGCTGGTCTTATGATAACAAGAGAAGGAGTTTTTGTTCTTGAATATAATGTAAGGTTTGGAGACCCTGAAACACAACCCCTTGTTTATCTTATTAATACAGATCCTGAAGTTATAATTGAAAAAACAAAAGAGTTTAAACTCGGTTCTTTAAAATTGAAATGGAATGATGGATATGCCTTATGTGTTGTTGTGGCTTCTGGTGGATACCCTGAAAAATACGAAAAGGGTAAAGAAATAAAAGGGCTTGAAGAGTGTGAAAATATGGAAAATTTATATATTTTCCATGCTGGCACAAAAAAGGAAAATAATAAATTTTTTACAAATGGGGGGAGAGTTCTTGGAGTTTTGGGGTTTGGAAAAAATTTGAAGGAAGCAAAGGATAGAGCATATGATGGGGTTAATAAGATTTATTTTGAGGGAATGCATTATAGAAAAGATATAGGAGACAAAGGATTTAAATCTCTGGAGGAACTTTTATGAAAATACTGGAAGTTAATACAAATAAAAGAGAAGAACTTGTGGATATAACGGATAAAGTTGTTGAGATTATAAAAAAAGAGAACTGGAAAAATGGAATACTTTTCTTCTATGTTCCTCATACAACAGCAGGAATAGCTATAAATGAAAACTATGACCCATCTGTTTGCGAAGATATTTCTGATAATTTAAAAAAGATTTTCCCACCTGGAAAGATTTATAAGCATACTGAAGGAAATGCAGATGCTCACATAAAATCAGCAGTTGTAGGCAATACATCCTTTATATTTTTAGAAAATGGTAAACCTGCATTTGGAACATGGCAAGGAATATTTTTATGCGAATTTGATGGTCCAAGAAAAAGAAAAGTTTATTTAAAATTTTTTGAAGAAAAATAAGGGGGAGAAGATGGGAGAAATAAAAAGGGAACATATAGAAGAAGGGAAATCTATTGCTTGGCTCTCTTATCTTTTAATACTTGTTCTTATCCCACTTATGATTCAAAGGGAAAATCCTTACACAAAATTTCATATAAAACAGGGACTTGTATTACTTTTTACATGGATCATTCTTTATATAATTGGTTTAATTTTTAATTTTGTTCCTGTATTAAGAATTTTAATCTGGCTCGGCGTATGGGGGATTACAATTTATTTTGCTGTTCTTGGAATAACAAACTCTGTGAACGGTAAACTTAATAAATTACCTCTAATAGGTGATTTTGCGGATAAATTTGAGATTTAATAAAAATCATATTTTATTTATCTTTGCATTACTTATTTTCTATATTTATGGTTTTTTATACCATTCTTTTCCTCCAAATGCAAAGAGAGGTTCTTTCCCTTTCAGGATTAAAAAAGGGGAAGGAGTTATTTTGATTTCAAAAAATTTAAAGAATTATGGTATAATTAAAAATGAAAACTTATGGGCATTTCTCGCTATTTTAATAAGGGAAGAAAATAAAATTTTAGAAGGTCTTTATTTTTTAGATAAAAATATGAATGAAGTTTTATGCCTTAAATCAATAAGATATAAATTTTCTTTAGTCCCTTATGTAAGGATAACGATCCCGGAAGGTTACAATTTAAAACAGATATCAAGAATCATTTCAGAAAATTTTAATATTTCTTATGATTCTGTTTATTTGTTTTTTACATCTCCTGATAAAATAAGACCAATATTTGAAAAATTTAATTTAGTTCCTGTAAAAACTTTAGAAGGATACATTTTCCCTGACACCTATGAATTTCCATCAGGGGCGAGTCCCTATGAAATAGGAATAAGAGGGGTTGAAAATTTGATTAAAGTTTTAAAAGAAATTGGTTATGATACATTAGATAGTAAAATGGATTTACACAAACTTTTGACCTTAGCATCAATTGTTGAAAAAGAAGCAGTTTTTGATTTTGAGAGACCATTAATTGCAAGTGTATTTTTAAATAGGTTAAGAATAGGATTGCCACTCCAGGCTGACCCAACTATAAAATATGTAATAGAAGAGGAAAAAGGTAGGTTATCCTTGAAAGACCTCTTAATTGATTCTCCCTATAACACTTATAAACACAAAGGATTACCACCTGGCCCTATTTGTTCTCCTGGGAGATCTTCAATAAAAGCAAGTTTATACCCCGCGTCCACAGATTATCTTTATTTTGTATCAAAAGGTGATGGAACTCATCATTTTTCAAAAAGTTTTGAGGAACATAAAGGCAAAAAGGCTATTTATAAAAAAGTTTGGAATTTTTAAAGGGCGCGTGGCGGAATGGTAGACGCGGTGGGTTCAGGACTCACTGGGAAAAATTCCCGTGGAGGTTCAAGTCCTCTCGCGCCCATTTTTAAAAATGACTATTTTTAAGAAATCTTTAATTTATAAAATTGCAGGATTTTTTATATCTCTTGAAACAAAAGAAATTTTAAAAAGAATTACAGAAACATTAGAAGAAATTTTTAATGCTGAAAGGGTTTCAATTTTTAGAAAAAAAGAGGATAGAAATTATCTTGAGTTTTACACTTTTTCAAGAGGTGAAGATGAACTCAAAAAAATAAAAATAGAACTTTCCAAGGGTATTGTTGGATGGGTTTATAAGAATAATAGACCATTAATTGTAAATGATGTTAGTAAAAGTAAAATGTTTTACAAAGGGGTTGATGAATTAACAGGATTTAAAACAAATTCAATTCTTGCTTTTCCTCTGGGACTTAAAAAAAGAAGATATGGAGTTGTTGAAATAATAAATAAGAAAGATGGTAAATTTAAAAGAAAAGATCTTAAAATTTGTGAATTAATATCTCCGTTTGTCGCAATTGCTCTTGAAAATGCTGCACTCTTTGAAAAGATTGAAGAGATGTTTTTTGGAATGATAAGATCTTTTGCAAAAGCTGTAGAAGCGAAGGATCCTTATACCTCGGGTCATGTTGAAAGGGTTGAAAATCTTTCTTATCTCCTCGCGAAAAAAGTTGGATTAAAAGGCAATGAGTTAAAAAATGCGAAAATTGCCGGAATTTTACATGATATAGGTAAAATTGGGATTCCTGATGAAATTCTTAAAAAACCTAAGAAACTTACAAAAGAAGAATATGAAATAATAAAAAAACATGTCCTTTATGCAAAAGAAATTCTTGAGCCAATAAGCGAGATGAAAGACATTATTCCTGCAATTTACTATCATCATGAAAGATACGATGGTAAAGGATATCCTGAAGGTAAAAAAGGAGAAGAAATTCCCCTGCTTGCAAGAATAATAAGTATAGTTGATGCATTTGATGCGATGGCTTCTGATAGACCGTATAGAAAAGCACTTTCTGCAAAAAAAATACGAAGAGAGTTTTTAAAAAATAAAGGGAAACAATTTGATCCATATCTTGTTGATGAATTTTTATCTTTGAGAGAAGTCAAAGATATTTTAAAAAGTATTTAAATTGATTAATTTCACTTTTTACCTTAATAATAATAATTCTTAAAAATTTAAAAAGGAGGAGATATGAAAATTGCTCCAATTGAGATAAGGAATGCTGAATTCCCAAAGGTATTTAGGGGATTTGACCCCGAAAGAGTAAGAAGTTTTCTTGAGATGATAGCAGATGAATTAGAGGAGATTATAAAAGAAAATATTTCTCTTTCAGAAAGAATCAAGGATCTCGATGTAAAAGTAGAGGATTATAGGCGCATGGAAAATATAATGAAAGAAGCACTTCTCACTGCACAAAGGGGAGCAGATGAGCTTAAAAGAAATGCTGAAAAAGAGGCAGAGCTTATTATAATGAATGCAAAGATGGAAGCTGAGAAATTTCTTGAGGAAAAAAGGGAAGAGTTAAATAAACTTAAACAGGAAATAGAAGAGATAAAAGCAAGAAAGAGATCACTTTTGCTTGAATTAAAAGCAATTGTTGAAACTCAAAAAAAATGGATTGACATGATGCTTGAAAAAGAAGGATGAGATTAGAAAGAGTTTTAAAAATAACAGATTTTTTAAAAGGGGAAGGGATTGATAATATTCAAATAGGAATAATCCTTGGAAGTGGAATTAAAGAAATTGTGGAAAATTTTAATATTAGAAAAGAAATTAGTTATTCTGAAATTCCTGATTTTCCAATTTCAACTGCACCGGGGCATGAAGGGAAATTAAAATTTTCGTCTTTTGCAGGTAAAAATATTCTTTTCTTCTGCGGAAGGTTTCATTATTATGAAGGATACAAGATGGATGATATTGTTTTACCTGTTTATCTTACAAAATTTCTTAGCGGAGAGATTCTTGTTACAACAAATGCTGCAGGTGGTTTAAATCCTTTATTTTCAAAAGGTGATATTATGAGAATAGTTGACCATATAAATTTGTTTCCTGAAAATCCATTAAGAGGTAAAAATGATGAAAAAATAGGAGAAAGATTCCCCTCAATGATAGATGCCTATGACCCCTATTTAGGAGAAATTTTTGATAAAGTTGCAGAAGAAGAAGGTATTTCTTTAAAAAGGGGCATTTATGTTGGATGGCAGGGTCCGAGTCTTGAAACAAAAGCAGAGTATAAATTTTTAAGAATAATTGGCGCTGATGCAGTCGGAATGTCAACAACCCCGGAAGTAATTATAGCAAGATACTTGGGATTAAAAGTTCTTGGCATTTCTATAATTACAAATATGGGAATTGGTGATATCACCCCTCATTCTCCAGAAGAAATAATTGAGGTTGCAAGAAATTCATCAAAAATTTTAGGGAAATTACTTTTAAAATGGATAGAAAGATTATAGGTTTAATTTTTATCGTATTTTTGATTTATTGTAAAGAAGATAAGTTAAAAAAAGCGGAAAGGTTTTTAAAAGAAGGCAGGGTAGAGGAGGCTCAATATCTTGTTGAAAGTTATTTAAAGAAAAATGAAATGGACTCAAAAGCTTTATTTTTACTTTCTGAAATATTTTTTACAAAAGGCGATTATTATAAGGCTTTACAGGTAATAAAGAAGATACCAAATAAAGAGGTTTATAAAGATAAAATTTTAAGCGATGTAAAATATATTTTTGATAAAACAAAAAATTTTTCAAAGGAAATATCATATGAAGCCGCTGAGATAATTCTTCTTTTAGAACCGGAATATTATGATAAAAATCTTTATCTTTACCTTGGTAAAACTTATAAAGAAAAAGGGAAATTTTTAGAGGCTGAAAAGATATTTAAAAAAATATGGGAAATAGAAAAAGATTACGAAAGTCTTTTAAATCTTTTAAATTTACTCTATGAAAAGGGAGAATATCTTGAAATTATTATTTTAAAAGAAAATATACCATCTAAATATTTAAATGAAGAAGTTAATTTAATAATTGGGAATTCACTTTTTGAAATCTCAAAAATTTATTATACAGAAGAGAAAATAGATTCTGCTATTCTTTTTATCGATAAATTTCTTGAAATAGGAATTCCCCCTGCAAAACTCGCAGAGGCTTATTATATTAAAGGAGAACTTTTGCTTTTAAAAGGTGACACAACTTCAGCAATTAAAAATTTTTATAATGTTCTTAAAGAAAATCCCGCAAAAGAAACAGGACTGCCTAAGAAAGCAAAAGAAAAAATAAAGGAGATTACAAGATGAAAGAAATAGATATAAGAGAAATTTCAAAATATGTGGGTGAAAAGGTTAAAATAAAGGGCTGGCTTTATAATAAAAGGTCCTCAGGTAAGATCCATTTCTTAATAATAAGAGATGGAACAGGTTTTATTCAGTGTATAGTTGAAAAAAGCAGGGTCAAAGAAGAAGTTTTTGATCTTTATGAAAAAATTTCCTTAGAAACATCCCTTGAAATAGAAGGAAGTATAAGGGAAGATGAACGTTCTCCATTTAAATATGAAATGGATGTTGAGAACATAAATGTTCTGAATATTACAAATGACTATCCGATTTCAAAGAAAGAACATGGAGTTGGTTTTTTACTTCCTTTAAGGCATTTATGGCTTAGAGCAAGAAAACAATGGGCTTTGATGAGAATAAGGCATACAGTAATAAGGGCAATAAGAGATTTCTTTGATTCCCGTGGCTTTATTTTAATAGATGCACCAATTTTAACTCCTTCTGCCTGTGAAGGCACAACAACGCTCTTTGAAACTGATTATTTTGGTGAAAAGGCATACCTTTCTCAATCAGGTCAGCTTTATATGGAGGCAGCATGTATGGCATTTAAAAAGGTTTACTGTTTTGGTCCCACCTTTAGAGCAGAAAAGAGTAAAACAAGGAGACATTTGATGGAATTCTGGATGGTAGAGCCTGAGATTGCCTTTGCCACCTTAAATGATATAATGGATTTAGCCGAAGAATTTGTGGAATATATAGTGGGGAGGGTTCTTGAAGAAAGGAAAGAAGAATTAAAAATACTTGAAAGGGATGTCTCAAAACTTGAAAATATTAAAAGACCTTTTTATAGAATCTCTTATACAGAAGCAGTAGATTTTTTACATAAAAATGGTTTTTCAGATTTTAAATGGGGAGAAGATTTTGGTGCACCTCAGGAAGTAAAGATTTCAGAAAACTATGATAAACCGGTTATTGTTCATAGATATCCAAAAGAAGCAAAAGCCTTTTATATGAAAGAAGATCCAGAAGACCCGAAGGTTGTTCTTTGTATGGATATGCTTGCTCCTGAAGGGTATGGTGAGATAATAGGAGGCAGTCAGAGGGAAGATGATTACGAAAAACTTTTAAAAAGGATGCAGGAATTAAATATGAGAGTTGATGATTATAAATGGTATCTTGATTTAAGAAAATATGGTTCTGTCCCCCATTCAGGCTTTGGACTCGGTCTTGAAAGGACAGTTCAATGGATTTCAGGAATTCATCATATAAGAGAGACAATTCCTTTCCCGAGAATGCTTGAAAAAATTTATCCTTAATTTTATAATTAAATACTTATAAGGAGGTGAAAATATGAAGGAAAAGGAATGGGTTATATATTTAGGGAAAGCAGTTGAAAGTTTTATAAATGAATTAAAAGGTAAATTCCCTGAAGAAGCGAAAGAGCATTTGAAAAATGCTGCAAGGGAGTTTATGCTTGCCTTTAAAACCATAATTGAGAAAAAAATAGAAAGGATTGAAAGTAAAAAGGCAAAGAAAGTTACAAAAGTAAAGGTAGAATAATTTTTGCCTGGTTTATCCTTACTTCTTAATTTTGGAAAAAATTCAAAAGAGGAATTCTTAAAACTATTAGAAAAAAGTATTTATTTTGAAGATTATGAAAATAAACTTCTTTATGAAAATGATTTTTATATCGCCTTTTTTACAGGGTATAAATATTATCCATTCAATCTTTATAAAAAAGATAAATTCTCTTTCTTTATTGAAGGAAATGTTTATAATAAAGACGAGGAGGATTTAGAAAAATCTATTTTTGAGATATATGATCACTTTTTAAAAAATTTGAATTATAAAGAGAAAATTAAAAATTTTATTCTTGATGCAGATGGTGAATACATAATTGGAATTTTTGATAAAGAAAACTTTCTAATTTTCAACGATGCCCTTGGAAGGCTATCCCTTTATTATTTTCAGGATGAAAAAAATTTTTTAATTTCAAGGGATATTGGAATTATAAATAATTTTATTTCTAAAAAAGAAATTGATGAAAATTCCTTTTCTGAATATCTTTTATTCATGTATTCCCTTTCTAATAGAACACTCATTAAAAATATCTACAAGGCTTTTCCTGGGACAATTTTTGAATATAAAAATAAAAAGTTAAAAATTCAAAAAATCATTGAATGGAACTTTGAAGAAAAAGATGATAAGGAATATAAAATTTTATTGAATAATTTATATGAATCTTTTATTGACGGGATTAAAAATAGAACAAAAAAATTTAAAAATTTTAAAATAATGCTTGGATTAAGTGGCGGATTTGATTCAAGAGCAGTTTTTTTAGGTTTAAAAAAAATAAATTCAGATTTTTATCCTGTTACATTTATTGACCCTGATAAAAAGCATTTTAAAGACTATATAATTTCTAAAAAAATAGCAGAAATTGAAAAGAAAGAACTAAAAATTTTTGAAATAAAAGAATTTAACATTGATTCAATAAAAAAACTTGTAGAAATTAAAGGGGGATTAAATTATGCTGAAATGGGTTTTATGATTGATTTTTTAAAAGAAGCAAAAAAAATTTTTGGAGAAAAAGTAGTTTATTTTACCGGTGATGGAGGAGACAAACTTTTGCCCTATCTTATTCCTGAAAGAAAAATTAAAAATTATGATGAACTTTTTAAATTTATAATTATTAAAAATAAAATTTTTGATATAAAGGAGGTTGAAAAATTAACTTCTTTAAGTTCAAAAAAAATTAAAGAAAATATTTTAAATATAATTTCATCTTACCCTGAAAAAAATTTAAATTACAAATATCTTCATTTTTTATTTTATGAAAGATGCTTTAAATACCTTTTTGAAGGCGAGGATAGAAATAGATACTTAATCTTTTCAATTTCTCCATTTTATTCAATAGATTTTTTTAAAAACTCTATTAGAATACCTGATAAATATAAAAAATATTATAAACTTTATAAAGATTTTTTTAAAATTTTAAATGGTGAAATCATAAAAATTGAAAAATCTTCTTTGGGATTTGATATTTTTTCAAAAAAAATATTTTTAAGGGAATTTTTAAAATATAATATTTCTAAATATTTTACTTTGCTTGGAATTTTTCAAAGAAATAAGAAAGTTTATTTACCACCTTTTAATTTAAACAAATTGTTTTATGATTTGATTAAAAAGAAAAATTTAAATTTAAATAAAATAATTTTAAATAAAGAAAAATTTTTTACTCTTTTAACCCTTCTTCTATTTTCTGAGAATCAAGATAAAAGTTGATTTTTTATTCATTTATCTTTTATTATTTTAATATGGAAATAGGGTTAACTTTAATTGGTGTAGGAGTTACATTTCTTGCAGGTGCTGTTACCTATATGGCTTGGAGAAATGGTAAAATTATAAAAGAAAATACAAAGATAATCCTTGAGAGAATGGATGAGGGATTCAGGAAAATGGATGAGGGATTCAGGCTCATTGCTCTTCTCATACTTGCTGAAACAAAAGAAGAAAAAAAGGAATTTGCAAAAAGGATACTTGAAGAAAAATAAATTTTCACG
>JBDRZD010000019.1:0-29388 GCA_039803745.1 Caldifarciminota bacterium | reverse complement strand
CTTTTTAAATTTCCCATTTTTTTCTTTATAATTTAATTATGAAAAGTTTCTTTATTTTTCTTTCAAAAAGGAAGGGAATTAAAAAATTTATTGAAAGTTTTCCACCTTCTAAAAAACTTGTTGATAGATTTATATCTGGTGAAAATCTTGATGATGCTTTAAATGCTATAAAAAAATTGAATTCGGAAAATATAATGGCAACAGTTGACCATCTTGGAGAAAATGTTGAAAATGAAAATGATGCAATGAATGCTGCTTCTATATATATAGAGATTCTTGAGAGAATAAAAAAAGAGAATATAAATTCTAATGTTTCCATAAAATTAACACAGATGGGGCTTGATATAGGTGATGATTTCTGTTATGAAAATGTAAAAAGGATTTTGGAAAAAGCAAAGGAGTTGAATAATTTTGTGAGGATTGATATGGAAGGCTCCCCTTATACTCAGAGAACAATAGATTTATATAAAAGGTTGAGAAAAGAATTTCCAAAAAATGTTGGAATTGTTCTTCAGGCATATCTTTACAGAACAGAAAATGATTTAAAGGATTTATTTAAAGACTTTTTTTTAAATGTTAGAATATGTAAGGGTGCATATAAGGAGCCAAAAAGTATTGCCTTTCCAAGGAAAAAAGATGTTGATGAGAATTTCAAAAAACTTTTAATTATATGTTTTGAAAATATTGAAAGAGTTTATCCTGCAATTGCAACCCATGATGAAAAGATTATAAATTGGGTAAAAGAATTTTTAAAAGAGAAAAATATTCCAAAAGAAAAATTTGAATTTCAAATGCTTTATGGAATAAGGTATGAACTTCAGAAAATTCTTGCAAATGAAGGATATAAAGTAAGAGTATATGTTCCATATGGAAGAGAATGGTATCCATATTTTATGAGAAGGCTTGGTGAGCGTCCTGCAAATTGTTTATTTATATTAAAGAATTTGTTTAAAAAGTGATAGAGGAAAGTTTAGTTCAGAAGTTAAAAAAGTTTGAATTTAAGGCAAAAAAGATTGTTGAAGGATTTCTTTTAGGGCTCCATCCATCCCCATATCATGGATATTCATCAGAATTTAAAGAGCACAGGGAATATTCTCCCTTTGATGAAATAAAATATATTGATTGGAAATTAACTGCGAGAAAGGAAAGGGTTTTTGTTAAAAAATTTCAGGAAGAAACAAATACAAAAGTTTATATTCTTCTTGATGCTTCATCTTCAATGGATTATGGTAAAAAGATTAAAAAGATAGATTTTGCAAAGGAAATATGTGCAGTATTTTCCTATCTTTCCTTTTTACAGAGGGACGCACCGGGCTTATATGTATTCTCAGATAGAATAAGGGAAATTATTCCTCCAAAGGCAACAAAGAAGAATTTAAATTTAATTTTTAAAACCCTTTTAGAAATAAAACCTTATGGAAAAACAGAACCATTAAAGATTTTTAAGGGATTATCAGAAAAAATTAAAAGAAGGGGAGTGATTATAATAGTTTCTGATTTTTTGAAGGATAAAGAAGAATTTTTAAAATCAATAAGATATTTTAAGGCAAAAAAGCATCTTGTAATTTTATTTCAAATTCTTTCAAAGGATGAAATAGATTTTAAATGGAAAGGTCCTGTTACCTTACATGATATGGAGTATAGAATAGAACATAGAATCTATGAGAGGGATGAAATAAATTATTTTAAAGAGGAATTTCTGAAAAGTATTAAGGAGTTTGAGGAGGAAATTTTAAAATCAAGAATTTTTTTAATAAAATTTATAGCAGAAGAAGACCTTGAAAAGAATTTTCTTAATTTTCTTTTTAAATATAAAAGGCATGGTTTTTAAAAATATTATTTTTTTATACCTTATACCCCTTTCTCTATTGCCAATTCTTTTACATCTTTTATTCATTAAATTTTTAAAGACATTACCATTTCCCTGGCTTGGATTTTTGGAGAGGAAAGAGGATGAGAGAAGAAAAAGGAGAAAAATAAGAGAAATTTTGATCTTAATTTCAAGAGTCTTATTTTTATTTTTTCTTTTAATTTTTTTATCCTCACCATTTTTAAAAAGAAAATTTTATCCTGATCTTGTAATTCAGGATATTTCTGAAAGCACTTTGATTTATAAAGATTTGTTTGAAAAAAAGATGAATAAAATTTCAAAAATAATTGGTGAGGATAAAATTAAAAAGGAAAAATATCTTGATACAAAGGATAAAAAAGGAACAATATTTGTTATAACCGATGGGGATTTGAATTTTTTTAAAAATATAAAATATTCAGAAGAGAATTTTTTAATATTTGTTCCTTTTGAAGAAAGAAATGACATAGGGATTTATGATGCAGAAATAAAAGGTGAAAATATTTTTATAAAAATTTATTCTACAAAAAAAGTAAGTGAAGCAAATTTAAAAATTTTATTTGATGATATTCCCTTTTCCTTTACTTTTGAAATTAAAGAGGGTTTAAATGATTATGTTTTTCCATTAAAGATAAAAGATTTTGAATTTTTAAAAATACAGGTTTTGCCAAACGATTTTTTACTGGAAAACAATTTTTATTTTATTTCAAAACCAAAGGTTTTTAAATATTATAAATCTTTTGGACAGATTTCAAAATATCTTAAAAATTTACTTGATGTTTTGGGGTATAAAGAATTAAAAGGAATTTCTGATTCAGTAATTTTTATATTCTACGGTGTTCCTGAAGAAAAGGAAGAATTTAATGTGCTTTTGAATTTTATAAATTCTGAGAAACCCTGTATTTTATTTTTAGACAAAGATTTTTTAAATACTGAGTTAAAAAAAGATATAAACATAAAAATAGGGGAGGATATCGTTCATTTTTCAAAAATCTTTGATATAAAAGAAGGCAGGGTTATTTTTGATTATAAAGGAATCTGTTATGTTTCCCTTTTAAAAAATACTTTAATATTTGGATTTTTACCAGAAACTTTTTATACAGATATTGTTTATCTGCCTTCTTTTTTAAAAATATTTAAAGAAGGGATTAATTACCTAAAATTGGATTTACCCTATTCTATATATTTAAAAAGAGACACATTTATTTATCTTGACGAAAAAGAAATCAGGATTTATGATTCAGAAAGAAATTTTGTAAAGAAAGAGGAAATAAAAGAAGGTAAGATATTTTTTAACGATTTAAATTACGGAAGTTATGTAATCCAGAATAAAAGGAAAATTTATATAAATATTAATTTTCCAAAAGAAGAAATAGGAATTAAAAAGGTAAAGGAAGAAGAGATAAAGGATTTAATTGTGAATTCAAAAATATATTCTCTGGAAGAGATTGATAAGTTTTTGCCCATTCCTTTAAAAAATGTTTCAATTTCATTATCCATTTTCTTTCTCATAATAGAAATTTTGTTAATAAGTTTGTTATAATTAATTTTAAAAATGAAAGAGAAGATAAAAGTTTTGATAGTTGATGATTCTTTTTTGATGAGAAGACTTTTAAGGGATATCCTTGAGGAAGATCCTGATATTGAAGTTGTTGGAACAGCAAGGGATGGGAAAGAGGCACTTAAACTTTTAAGAAATCTTGAAGTAGATGTAATTACTCTTGATTATGAAATGCCTGATATGAATGGAATAGAAGTGCTTGAAAAAATTATGAAATATAATCCTGTTCCCTGTATAATGGTTTCTGCATATACAAAAGAAGGAGCAAAAATAACCCTTGAAGCACTTTCAAGAGGTGCCTTTGATTTTGTTCCAAAACCTTCAGGAGAACTTTCTCTTGACATAATAAAAATCAAAGATGAACTTATAGATAAAATAAAATCTGCTAAAAAGGTAAAAATGGAAAGGATTAAATTTGAATATGAAGAAATTGAAACTCTTCCTTGCAGGGGTTCTTTAAATATCTCATGTGTTGGGATTGCTTCATCAACAGGTGGGACTGTTTTAATTGAGTATATAATTAAAAATTTACCATCTAACCTTGGTATCCCCTTTTTCATAGTTCAACATATGCCGCCACTCTTTACTCTCAAGTTTGCCGAGAGGCTGAACGAAATAACAGGCAAAAAGGTAAAGGAGACAGAAGATAAGGAGGAAGTAAAGAAAGATATTTTTTATATAGCAAAGGGTGGTGTTCATGTTATTCTTGAAAAAAGGGGTAAAAATGTTTATATTTCCCATAAGGATTTCCCTGCAAGAAATGGTGTAAAGCCATCTGCTGATTATCTTTTTGAATCAATGGCAGAGATTTATGGAGAGAAAGCCTGTGCAATTATTCTTACAGGTATGGGAAGGGATGGAGTTGATGGAGCAAAAAAGATAAAGGAAAAAGGGGGTTATGTATGGGTTCAAAATAAAGAAACATGTTTAGTTTTTGGTATGCCAAGAAATGCAATAAAAGAAAAAATAGTTGATAAAATTTTATCACCTGAAGAGATTGTTAAAAATCTTACAAAAATTTAGGAGGAAAAATGTTTGATGCAAAAAAAATAAGGGAGGATTTTCCGATTTTTAAAAAGAGTCCCAACCTGGTTTATTTTGACTCTGCAGCAACCTCTCAAAAACCAAGGATTGTGATAGAGACAATTAAAGAATTTTATGAAGATTATAATTCAAATATCCATAGAGGGGTTTATTCGCTCTCCCTTGAAGCATCAAAAAGATATGAAGAGGCTCATTATAAAGTAGCAGAGCTTATAAATGCTGATAAAAAAGAGATTATCTTTACAAAGAATGCAACAGAAGCATTAAATCTTGTTGCCTATTCTTATGCTTTTTATAACATTAAGCAAGGAGATGAAATTGTAACAACAATAATGGAACATCATTCAAATTTTTTACCATGGAAAAAAATAGCAGAATTAAAGGGTGCGAAGTTAAAATTTATAAAATTAAATAAAAAAACTTATGAACTTGAATTTGATGAAAAAATCATAACAGAAAAAACAAAAATTGTTGCTCTCTGTTTTGTTTCAAACTTTCTCGGAATCATAAACCCTGTTAAGGAAATTATAAAGATTGCAAAGGAAAAGGGAGCAGTTGTTGTGCTTGATGGAGCACAGGCAGTTCCTCACATTCCTGTTGATGTTAAAGAGATCGGTTGTGACTTTTTAGCAGTATCAGGACATAAGATGCTTGGTCCATCAGGAACAGGCTTTTTATGGGGGAAAAAGGAACTTTTAGAAAAAATGGAACCTTTTATTGTTGGAGGCGGTGCAATTGAAAATGTTAAAATTGATGAGGTTAAATGGGCTTCCATTCCTTGGAAATTTGAAGCAGGAACACCAATAATAGCAGGTGGTATAGCCCTTGGAGAAGCAGCAGAATATTTAAAAAATATAGGGATGGAAAATGTTTTTAAACATGAAAAAGAATTGACCAATTATTGTATTGAAAGAATGAAAGAAATAGAAGAAGTTGAGATATATGGTCCCTCACTAAAAAGAGTCGGCGTAATTCCCTTTAATGTAAAGGGAGCAGATCCTCATGATATAGCAGGAATGCTTGATTCAGAAGGAATATGTGCAAGAAGTGGAAGACATTGCACCCATCCACTTTTAGATTTTCTTGAAATTGAAGGTAGTGTAAGGATAAGTTTTTACATTTATAATACAATTGAAGAAATTGACAGGTTTATGGAAGCCCTTAAAAGAATAATTTCTTATCTTAAATGAGAGTTTTTAAAAAATTTTTACCCTCTTCAAACATATACCTTTTGACTTTAAAAAAGCATGCAGTACTTTTTGATACAGGTGATCCCCATTCAAAAAATCTTGTTTTAAAATTTTTAAGAGAAAATATGTCTGATAAGAAACTCCTTTATATCTTTATAACCCATTTTCATTGGGACCATGCAGGGAATGTTTATCTTTTAAAAAAAATTTTTTCCCCTTTTGTTGTTATATCTAATAATGAGAAAGAATGGGCTTTCAAAGGATATATAGACTTACCTAATCCAAAGGGAACACTTTATTCAAAAATTTTATGGAACTTTTTAAATTTTTTTTCAAAATTTGAAAAAATAAAAAGTTTTGAACCAGATAAAATTGTTTATAATAATGAAGTTATAAATCTTGATGGTTTTAATATTGAAATTTTTCAAACACCCGGTCATACACCCGGTTCTTTAACTTTTAAAGTAAATAAATATGCTTTTATAGGGGATACTCTTTTAGGACCTAATATTTTTTTGAAAAGACCAAGAATTTCAATGTTTATTCATGAAAGAGAAAAAATATACAAATCAATTGAGTTTTTAAAAGAAATTGATGTTGATATTTATTTTCCTGGACATGGTATGCCATTTAAAAAAGAGGATATTTATAAATTATGAGTTTTGCAAAGATTTTATTTCCAGAAATAAAAGGTCTTTATACATACTATATCCCTGAAAATATGCAAATTAAAGAAGGAGATATTGTTCTTGCTCCCTTAAAGGAGAGAAAGAAATTCGGAGTTGTATGGGAAATAAAAGAAGAGAAGGATTTTGAGGGGGATGTTAAAAATATTGAAGAAAAAACCGAATTTTTCTTGCCTGAAAAATTAAGACTTTTTGCTTTAAAAATGAGTGAGTATTATTTTGAAGATATAAGTTTAATAATAAGATATTTTATGCCACCCCTTTTTGAAGTTAAAAGAAGGTATTTTTTAAAAAACAAAGATTTTAAGACAAAAAATGAAAAAGAATTAAAGATAATTGAAATCCTTAAAAATTCAAAAAAGCCATTGCTTCCAAGAAGCATTAAAAAAAGAGCAGGTTTTGACCCTTCTTATTATTTAAAAAAATTTTTGAAAAAAGATATTATAGGAATTTCTTATTATCTCCTTAAGAAACCTTCTTTAAAAAAATTTATAATAGAGCCTTTTGAAAAAATAGAAATTCCTGAGGAGTTTACCATTCCACAAAAAAAGGTTTATGAAAAAATATGTGAAAACATAAATAAGTTTGGAGTGCATCTTATTCATGGTGTTACAGGAAGCGGTAAAACATTTGTATATTTAAAACTCGCAGAAAAAATTTTAAATATGAATAAATCTTTAATATTACTTGTTCCTGAAATTTCCTTAATTCCCCAAATCTATTTTTTATTCAATAAGTGCTTTGGAGAAAATATAATATTATGGGGTTCAGCCTTCTCAAAATCTGAGAGGCTTTATTTTTTCAAGGAGGCAATTTCAGAAAAACCAAAAATTGTAATAGGTCCAAGATCTGCTATTTTTGCCCCACTTGAAAATACAGGAATGATAATAATTGATGAGGAACAGGAAAGTTCATATAAAGAAGATGAAAGGGCACCTTATTATCATGCAAGGGAAGTGGCAAGAATTAGATGCGAAATAGAAAATATTCCTCTTGTACTCGGAAGTGCAACACCTGAAACCGAAACCTTTTATTTTGCAAAAGAGAATAAATACTTTTTTTATGTTTTAAAAGAAAGGGTTAAAGGTTATGAATTTCCCGAAATAGAAATTCTTGATTTAAGAAGGGAAAAGTTCCCCTTCTTTTTATCTGCTAAAATGATTGAAGAAATTGAAAAAAATGTTAAAGAAAAAAAACAGGTTATACTATTTTTAAATAGAAGAGGATTTGCCCATTTTATGCAATGTATGGATTGTGGATATATTTTTAAATGTAAGAATTGTGATATTCAATATGTTTATCATAAAGATATAAGAAAGCTCGTATGTCATTTCTGTTCCCATGAGATAAATGCACCAGACCTTTGCCCAAATTGTAAAGGAACAGATATAAAATATTCGGGTTATGGAACAGAGAAGATAGAAGAAGGACTTAAAGAAATATTTCCTTCTTATAGAATCATAAGGATGGACCTTGATACAACAAGAAAAAGAAAGGAAGTTTTTGAGATATTTAAAAAGTTCAAAAATAAAGAGGCAGATATACTCCTTGGAACTCAGATGATAATTAAAGGATTTGACTTTCCAGAGGTTTCCTTAGTTGGTATTCTTTATGCAGATCTTTCATTAAATCTTCCTGACTTTAGGGCAAGAGAAAAAACTTTTATAACACTTAACCAAGTAATAGGAAGGGCAAGAAAGGGTGGAAAGGTAATATTACAGACCATGGATCCTGAAAACTCTGTAATAAAATATATAAATCCAGCTGATTATGAAAAGTTTTATGAGGAGGAACTCGCGGAGAGAAAGGCTTTTTCATATCCTCCTTTCTCCCATTTGCTTCTGATTGAAACAAAAGACAGGGATAAAAATAAAGCGATGGAAAAAGGAGAGGAGATAAAAGGAATTATAAAAGGTAATTTTGAAATTTTGGGTCCTTCTTTTGCCCCTATTGAAAAAATTAAGAATTTTTACAGAGTGAGAATTCTTTTAAAATCTAAAGGAAGAGAAAATTTTGGAATAGTTTTTGAAAAACTCGAAAATATAAAAAAGAAATACCCATTAAAACTTGAAATTAATCCTTATCACTTCTTATAATTTAAATTTTAAAAGGAGTTATTTATGATTAATTTTTTTATCTTTATTCTGATGCAAATTAATCTTGAGTTAATTATAAGGGAATGTGAAAAAAAATGGGAGAGCATAAATACATACATATGTGTATATGAAAGCTATCAAAGAAAGGGAGAAGAAGAAGATAAAAGAAAATATTTTGTAGAATTCAAAAAGCCTTTATGGATAAGATTAAAGGTTCTTGAAGGAAAGGATAAGGGAAGTGAAGTGCTTTATAATCCTGAAAAAAATTTAGTAAGAGGAAGAAAGGGTGGGATGCTAAAAGGGATCGTCTTGACACTTAGCCCTGACGATAAGAGAGTAATTTCTTTAAGGGGATTTAGAATATATCATGCGGGAATAGGAGAAATATACAGGAGAATTTTTGAATACTATAAAAGGGGTTATCCATCAAAGATTCTGGGTGAATTTAAAGAAAATGGATTTGAAGGTTATAAAATAGAATTTGAAGTTAAGGAGCCTTCGGAGTTTTTTGGATGTGCAAGAGAAGTTTTCTGGATAAGAAATGATTTTATTCCTTATAAATGTGAGCAATGGGATCAAAAAGGTGAATATGTACTTTATTCTTGTTTTTTAGAAGTAAATTTAAATGTTAAAATAGAGGAGGAAAGGTTTAAATTGTGAAGGTATTGGTAGGTCTTTCAGGTGGGGTTGATTCTTCTGTAAGCGCCTTTTTATTAAAAGAAATGGGTTATAATGTAATAGGTGTTACCCTTTATATGTGGGAAGGAAGTGAAAGTTTAAGAAGTTGTTGTTCCTTAGATGCAATAAATTTTGCAAGAAGAACCGCCTTTAAACTCAAGATTCCCCATTACACTTATGATATTAGAGAAGATTTTAAAGAAAAAATAGTTAAATATTTTATAGAGAGTTATCTTTCTGGAAGAACCCCCAATCCCTGTGCTTTATGCAATAAATTTTTTAAATTTGGATTTTTGTTTGAAAAGGCAAAAGAACTTGGATGTTCCTATGTTGCTACAGGTCACTATGCAAGAATAGAAAATGGTTTGATTAAAGTTTCAAAGGATATAAAAAGGGATCAGTCTTATTTTCTTGTTTTTATAAATAAAGAAAATATTAGTAAAATAATTTTTCCTTTGGGAGAATTTGAGAAAGAAGATGTAAGAAAGATTGCAAAAGAAAATGGTTTTATTTCCGCTTATCGTCATGATTCCCAGGATTTATGCTTTGTTGATGGAGATTATAGGGAATTTTTAAGGAGATTTGTTCCAGAAAAAAAAGGATATATAGTTGATGAAAAGGGTAACATTCTTGGTGAGCATGATGGTTTTTTTAATTTTACAATAGGGCAGAGAAAAAAACTTAAAATTTCAAAAGGTAAAAGGCTATATGTAAAGGAATTTATTCCTGAAGAAAACCTTGTTATTGTTGCTGAAAAGGAAAGGGTTTACAAGAAGGAGATAGAAGTTTATGGTATAAATTGGTTTATGGAACCAGAAGAAGAATTTACCTTGCATGTAAAAATAAGGCAACTCCATATTCCAGCTAAGGCAAAAGTATATGTAAAAAATGATTGTGCAAGGGTTATATTTGAGAAAGAGCAGTTTGCACCTACACCAGGACAGGTGGCTGCTTTTTACAAAGAAGGTTTTCTTTTAGGTGGTGGATGGATAAAATAATAATAATAGATTTTGGTTCCCAGTATACAAAATTGATTGCAAGAAGGATAAGAGAAGAAAATGTGTATTCAGAGATAATATCTCCTTATGAGGATTATATTGAAAAGATAAAAGATAAAGATGTAAAAGGTGTGATTCTTTCAGGTGGTCCTATGTCAGTATATGAGAAGAGAGCACCAAAGATAAATAGAGAAATATTTGATTTAGGCAAGCCAATTCTCGGTATATGTTATGGTTTACAGCTCATTTCTTATATTTTAAATGGAAAAGTAAGAGCATCAGAAAAAAGGGAATACGGGTTTGCAAAATTTAAAATTTTAAGGAAAAGTCCGCTTTTTGATGGAATAAATACCTCTTTTTTAAAAGTCTGGATGAGTCATGGAGATACTGTTTCAAAAATTCCTGAAGGTTTTATAAAAACAGGTGAAACTGAAGCATGTGTATACGCAAGTATTGAAAATAAAAAGAAAAAAATATACGGACTTCAATTTCATCCAGAAGTTTTCCATACAGAACATGGTAAAGATATATTGAAAAATTTTGTTTTTAAAATATGTAAGGCAAAAAAAGGGTGGTTTATTGAAGATTTTATTGAAAAAACAAGAGAAGAGTTAAAGAAATATGAAGATAAAGAATGTTTTTTAGCTCTCTCTGGTGGAGTTGATTCAACAGTTCTTGCTTTTCTTTTACATCCAGTTTTCAAAAATAAGTTACATTTAATTTTTGTAAATACCGGCCTTTTAAGGGAAGGGGAGGAAGAAAGGGTAAAGAAAATCTTTAAAGAATTTGAAAATTTAAGAATTATAAGGGCTGAAAATGAATTTTTAAATAGGTTAAAAGGTATTGAAAATCCGGAATTAAAAAGAAAGATCATAGGCAAACTCTTTATGGATATTTTTATAAAAGAAGCATTAAAAATTTTGAATATTAAAAGACCTTATGGAAAAATTGCCTATCTTGCTCAGGGAACTCTATATCCGGATGTTATAGAATCTCGTTCTTTTGTTGGTCCTTCTTCAAAAATTAAGACCCATCATAATGTTGGAGCACTTCCGAAAAAGCATCCCTTTATTTTAATAGAACCTTTTAAAGAGCTTTTTAAAGACGAGGTAAGGGAAATAGGGAAAAGACTCGGTTTACCCGATGAGGTGATTAAAAAGCATCCATTTCCAGGTCCTGGTCTTGCTGTGAGAATAATTGGAGAGGTTACAAGAGAAAGGGTAAGAATACTTCAAAAGGCAGATAAAATACTTGAAGAGGAACTTAAAAAAGAGGGGATTTACGAAAACTTATGGCAGGCTTTCTGTGTGTTCTTACCGGTAAAATCAGTTGGTGTTATGGGTGATAAAAGAACTTATGAAAATTCCTTAGCCCTTAGAATCGTTGAATCAGTTGATGGAATGACAGCAGACTTTGCAAGGATTCCCTTTCATGTTCTTGATAGAATTGCAAGAAGGATAGTAGGTGAGATAAAGGGAATAAATAGGGTTGTTTATGATATAACTTCAAAACCTCCTGCAACAATAGAGTGGGAATAATAAAATTTTTATATAATTTCTTTTTATCTTTCTTTTTATTACCTTCTGAAAGAAAAATAAAGGAAATTCCCTTTAAAGATTATTTATATTTTCATGCAGCTTCAATCGGTGAAGTGATGAGCTTAAAACCTCTTGTTGAGAAATTTTATAAAGATTATAAATGTGTTATAGGAGTTTTTACAAAAGGCGGTAAGAAAAAGGCAGAAAGTATTTTGAAAGATAAAGCTTATATTATTTATTTTCCCTTTGATAAAAGAAAAGAGATTGAGAAGATGGTGAGGGATGCAAAAGCAATTATAATTGCTGAAAGCGAATTCTGGCCTAATTTACTTGATATAAGTATTAAAAATAAAAAGAAGATTTTTCTTGTGAATGGCAAGATTTCAAAAAGAAGTTTTTATTTTTATAATTTTATATTTAAAGATATTAAAAAATGTTTAAGAAATTTTGATTTTTTATTTTTGCAAAATAAAGAATATGAAAAATTTTTCAAATCCTTAGGTATCCCTTCAAACAAAATTAAAGTTCTAAAAAATTTAAAACATGATATAGATTATGAAACAAGTCCTTTATGGAATAAAAATGGCTTTATAATAACATTTGGAAGCATAAGAAGGGACGAAGTTGATATTGTTATTAATGTGATTGAAAAAATTTTAAATAAAAGGGAAGATTTAAAGATTGTTATTGCTCCAAGACATCTTATAAATACTTATCTTATTGAATTGAAATTGAAAGAGAAAGGGATTGAATATGAAAAAAGAAGTGAGGTCCCTTTCCCGAATAAAAAAGTTTTCGTTCTTGATACACTTGGAGAACTTTTAAATGTATGGAAGATAAGTGATATTGCGATTGTTGGTGGAACATTTGGAAATCATGGTGGTCATAACCTTTCAGAGCCGGCCTTTTTTGGTGTGCCTGTTATATTTGGAGAAAGTATAGAAAATGTTAAAGAAGTTGCAAAAATCCTTTTGAAGAATAAAGGGGGTTATAAAATAAAAAATGAAAGAGAATTTGAAGAAGTTTTGATAAAATTAATTTTTGATGAAAATGAAAGAAAAAAGGCAGGAGAGAATGCTAAAAAAGCAATTTTTTCTTTAAGAGGTTCTTCAAATATAATATATAAAAAAATAAAAAGTCTTTTATGAAAGATTATATTTTTTTAAACATTGGCTTTTTAAATTATGAAAAAGCATGGAATCTTCAAAAAGTTTTGCATGAAAAGAGAATTAAAAATGAAATTCCTGATGTAATAATATTTACTGAACATAATCATGTATACACACTTGGAAAAAAGGGAAAAGAAGGAAATTTTAAAATTTCTCCTCATTTTTTAAAGGAAAAGGGAATAGATATTTTCAGGGTTGAAAGGGGCGGAGATGTTACATATCATGGTCCGGGGCAAATTGTTGGTTATTTGATATTTTATATAGACATAGGAATAAAGAGATTTGTAAATAAAATAGAGGATGCTATAATAATGCTACTTAAGGAATACGGAATAAATGGAGAAAAAAATGATAAAAATCCAGGTGTATGGGTAAATGATGAAAAAATATGTTCAATAGGTATAGCAGTTAAAAAATTTGTTTCCTTTCATGGCTTTGCTTTAAATGTAAATACAGATTTAAAATATTTTGATTATATTTTTCCATGTGGGCTTCAAAAAGGTGTTACATCAATGGAGAAAATAATTGGTAAAAAAATAAATATAGAAGAAGTTAAAAATAAACTTAAAAGATGTTTTGAATCTATTTTTTCTTTAAAAGAGGTTCAATTACAAAGTAAATTAGAAATG
The DNA here is from genome assembly GCA_039803745.1 of Caldifarciminota bacterium. GTDB lineage: Bacteria > Hydrothermota > Hydrothermia > Hydrothermales > Hydrothermaceae > JBDRZD01. The sequence continues at coordinate 15,950 of JBDRZD010000019.1, read as the reverse complement.
TAAATAATATTATTCCTGATAAAATTCCGATCATCTTTTTATAATTAGAATTATTCCACCAATAATTATAAAGATTATTCCGCTCCATACAAAATTTATAAGGGGATTATAATGAAACTCAAAATAAGCCTTTTCTTTATCAAAACCCTTTAATACTATATATATGTCTCCTTCAATTTTTGGAATTATGTCAATTTCCGATGATGGCTCTTCCCATTTTCTGTAAAATCTCATTTCAGGTTTTAAGATCCCAAGATATTTACCATTTTCTTTTAAAAAAATTTTTGAAGATACTGCTTCGTAATGGGGATTTGAGATAAAATCAATTCCTTTATAATGCAATAAAAAATTTCCTATCTCTATTTGCTCATCTTCCTTTAAAGAGATTTCCTCTTTAATCTTATAAGAATTTGAAGCACTTATTCCTATTCCTGTTATGATGATGCCAAGATGGATTAAGTAGGAAGAATATTTTAAAATATTTTTTTTATAAATTAAATCCTTTAAAAAATTTGCAAGAAAAGAATAAATAAAAAATAAAGAGAGTGTATATGTGATTAAAGGATAAATTTTTTTAACTCCTGAAAAAAACAATATTAAAAAACTTATTCCTGTTAATGTTATTTGAATATATGTTTTTTTTAAAAAATCTTTAAGAATAAATTTTCTTTTCCCTAAATGGGGGCATATTGAAAGTAAGAATAAAATCAATACAAAAAAAGGAGGTGTTGCTGTATTAAAGAATTGAATCCCCAAGCTCATCTTTTCTCCTGTGATTATTTCAGATAATAATGGATAAAATGTTCCTATAAAAATTATTATTGTAATTATTATTAAAATTATGGATAAAAGATAAAAATTTCCCTCTTTTGTAAGGGGGTCTTCTATTTTGCTTTCACTCTTTAACAGTTTATATCTTGTTATAAATAAATAAAAGAAAAATACACTTATGATGATTAAGAATATAATGAATGGAGGGCTTATTTTGGATTCAGAAAAGGCATGAACAGATGAAATTATTCCACTTCTTGTTATATAAGTTCCAAGGATAACAAGAGAAAAAGTTAAAAAGATTAAGAAGATATTCCACCTTTTAAAAATTTTTTCCCTTTTTTCAATTATCTGGGTATGCAAAAATGCTGCTCCTGTTAGCCATGGTAAGAATGATGCATTTTCAACAGGATCCCATCCCCAGTATCCTCCCCAGCCAAGTTCTACATAAGCCCATTTTCCACCAGTAAATATTCCAATTGAAAGTAAAAGCCAGGAGAATAAACTCCATTTCCTTATCCTTTCCCTTGAATATTCATCATCACTTTTTAAAATCAAAAAGGAGAGGGTATAAGCAAAAGGAATTGAAAAACCTATATAACCGAGATATAAAAATGGTGGATGGATAAGCATCCAGAAATTCTGAAGAAGTGGATTCAGACCATTTCCATCAGATATTTTAAATGGGAGTTTTTTAAAGGGATTGGCAAAGAAAAGAGTTAATGTGATAAAAAATAAGAGTATTGAGTTTAAAAAAAAGTAAGAATAATTATCAATCTCTGTGTTTTTATTTTTATAAAATAAAAAAAGTAAGAATATCCCTTGCACAAGAGACCAGAAAAGAAGCGAGCCCTCAAGTCCTGCCCAGAATGCTGAAAAAGTGTAAAGAAGACTTAAGGTATTGTTTACATAGCTTGCCACATATTCTATTTCATAATCCTTTGTAAGCAATAAATAGATTAAAGAGATTGAAGAAATTATTATTAAAAGAACTTCTGAAATTAAGGATCTTTTAGCACTTATTAAGAATCTTCTATCTTTTTTATAAAATCCATAAATATAGAAAATAAAAGAAAGAATTCCAAAAATAAAGGAAAAAAATAGGGAGGAAAGTCCGAGTTCTCTCACTTAAAATTCTCCTCTATGTATTCATAGGCAGCCATTGCAGCAATTGCTCCATCTGATGCACTTGTTATGATCTGTCTTAATGACTTACTTCTTACATCTCCAATTGCATAAATGCCAGGAATATTTGTTTCCATTTTTTCGTTTGTTAAAACTCCACCATTTTCATCAATTTCTGCTATCCCTTTTAAAATTTCATAATTTGGTGTAAACCCTACAAAAATAAAAACTGCAGAAGCAGAAAGATTTTTTTCCTCCTTTGTTTTAACATCTTGCAAAATCACCCCTTCCACTTTATTCTTTCCATATATTTCTTTTACAATATTTTCAAGTAAAAATTCTATCTTTTTATTCTCCTTTGCCCTTTCAACATATTTTGCACTTGCTCTGAATTTATTCCTTCTGTGAACTATATAAACTTTTTTCCCGAATTTTGTTAAATATATTGCTTCAAGTATTGCCGTGTCTCCTCCACCGACAACAACAATATCCTTATCCTTAAAAAATGGACCATCACATATAGCGCAGTATGAAACACCTCTTCCTCTGAATTCTTTTTCTCCAGGAATATCTAACGTTTTATGCCTTGCACCGGTTGCCACTATTATAGTTTTACCTTTATATTCGTTATAAGGTGTCTTTACTATTCTATATTTTCCATCAATAATTATTTCCTTGGCTTCTTCAAAAACTATTTCTGCTCCAAATTTTTTTGCATGCTCCTCAAATTTTTTAATAAGTTCCTGAGCATTTATCCCTTCTGGAAAACCCGGATAATCTTCCACTTTTTCTGTTAATGCAATTTGCCCGCCTATAGCTTCTTTTTCAAGAATCAAAGTCTTTAAATTTGCCCTTCCTGCATAAATTCCAGCAGTTAATCCACCAGGTCCTGCACCTATTATTATAACATCATAATCCATTTTTTTCTCCTTTTAAAGATTTTTATTTTAATGAGAATTTATTCTTTTAACAAAACAAGTCCTTTAAGATAAAAACTTTCAGGAAAATAAAGACTCACTGGATGGCATGGACTCTGAAAAAGAAAATCTTTTATATATATTAAAAATTCTTTATTTTTTTGAACACCAGTCAAATTTTCAATTAAATCATTTATTCCAACAGCCTGTGTGCATGAAAATGTTGCGCATATTCCTCCTTTATTCAGTATATCAAATATTTTTGAATGCAATTCTTTATAGGCTCTTAAGGCATTCTCTTTTTTTCTTTTTTTATGTGTGAAAGAAGGTGGATCATTTACAATAAGGTCAAATTTTATCTTCCAATTTTCTATTTCATAAATCTTTTCAAAAACATCTCCCTCTATAATTTTAACTTTTTTTTCTGGGAAATTATTTATCCTTATATTTTCTTTTAAAAGGGAAATCGCCTTTTCAGATATTTCAACTACAAATACTCTTTCAGCTTCTTCTTTTAAAAAATGTAAAGTAAAACCACCAGTATAAGAAAATAAATCAAGGCATATTTTCCCTTTTGCATATTTCCCCAGTTTTAATCTATTTATTTTTTGATCAAGAAAAAACCCTGTTTTTTGTCCCTCCTCTATATCAATAAGAAAATAAAGACCCTCTGTAAAAATTAAATAGGGATTTTTTAAATTTCCAAAATGAAGTTTTTTAAATTCAGGAAGCCCTTCTTCTTTTCTTCCTGTTCCATCACTTTTTTCATATATAAATAAAGGATTAAATAATTCTTTTAAACTTTTTACTATTAAATCCCTCTTTCTTTCCATCCCTAAAGAATTTATTTGAAATACAAAACCGTCAGAAAATTTATCTATTATAAGTCCTGTTAAAAAATCACTTTCACTGAATACAACTCTAAAACTTTCATTTCTGTCAAAATATAAAAGTCTATTTAAAAAAGCCTTTTCAATTCTTTTCTTAATTTCTTCATAGGTAAGTTCCTTAAATTCTCTATATGTATGGATTCTCAAAGTTTTATAACTTGAACTATTGTAAAAACCAGTGCCTATTATTTTATTCTTTTCATTAATTATTAGAACTTCATCTCCATCTTTAATACCTTCATCAATTTCAATTATTTTTGATTTTAAAATATAGGGATGGGGATAAATAAGTTCTTGCGGCAATTTTACTTTTACCTTTTTCATCAATTATTAATTTTATTTCATTTCTTATTTGACAATCAAACAAATCTTCTTTATAATAAATTTCTTATGAAAAATTTAGTTTTAATTTCAGAAGACAAAGATTTTGCTATGAAATTTAAAGAACATTTTGAATTTGGAAATGAATATAGAGTTTTTCACCTTTTTTATGAAGACAAGGAAGAAATTGAAAAAATTTCTCCCCATGTTATTCTAATTGATATTTCTTATGAAAATTTGAAGGAAGGAATAAAAATTTTGAATTATATAAAAATCTTAAAAAATTTACATAATTTACCTGTCATTATTATTTCTTCTTATCACGATACAGATTTTCTTTTTAAAATTTTAAAAGAAGGTGCTAATGATTTCATGGAAAAAACAGACAATTTTAATTTAATAAAAGAAAGAGTGGAAAGATTAATAAAAGGAGGATCATGAAGGGTTTTGACCCGATTGAGTTTAAAAAAATAATTGATGAATATACTATTTTTAAAAGTGTGATGCAAGATGGTGTTACTAAGTTGCCCACATTTTTGTCTGTTCTAAATGAGCTTAAAGAAAGGCTTGAAAACGAGAAAAAATTAGGTATCTTTTCAATAAAAATTTTAGAGGGAGAAAAAATTGAAAGTGAATATGGATTTGAAATGTATGATGAGTGGATTTTAAAAATTTCAGAAATTTTAAAAAATATAATAATTAAAAAATTCACTCCTCTTGAAAACCCGCTGCTTCTAATAAATGCACCAAGAGGAGACCACTTCTTAATTGTATTTTCTTCTCTTAAGGAAGGAAAAACTTTTGAAGAAGAGATAGAGGAGATACTTTTAAAGGAAGTGCCGATTTCTTGTAAGGTGAAATATATTGAACTTGCCTATGACCCTGTAACAAGAGCAGAGAGGGAAATTATGAGAGCTTTTGAAAAACTCGAAATAGAAAGGCTGAGAGAGGAAAGCAAGATTGAGATAAGATTAAGGGCACTTTTTAAAGGCACACTTAAAAGAGCAGATATAAAAACAGTATTTCAGCCAATTTATGATATTGAAAATAATGAAATCTTTGGTTATGAAGCCCTTTCAAGGGGTCCTAAAGGGACAGAAATTGAGGAGCCCCTTATGCTTTTTTCAATGGCTGATGCCCTTGATGAACTTTTGAAACTTGAATCAATATGTCACTGGAAAGCACTTTTATCTTATAAAAAATTAAATAAAAAAGAAAAATATCTGTTTTTAAATACTTCCTCAAAAATTCTCCAGGAAAAGGCAGACGAGTTTATTCAAGAATTTATAAGAATTATTGATGAAATGAATTATGATAGAAGGAAGATTGTGATAGAAATAACAGAAAGATATGCAATTACTGATTTTAAAGCACTGGTAAAAAATATAAATTATCTGAAAGAGGAGGGATTTTTAATATCAATTGACGATGTTGGTGTTGGATATTCCTCATTGCATACTCTCGCAGAACTTAAACCAGATTTTCTTAAATACGATATGATTCTCGTTAGAGATATGCATAAAGATTTAATAAAGCAAAGGCTTTTAGAAATGGTTTTAAATTTTGGAAAAAGTGTTAATACTCCCGTTATTGCTGAAGGGGTAGAAAAAAAAGAAGAATATGAAACACTGCTTTCTCTTGGTGTTAAATATGCACAGGGATTTTATCTCTCAAAACCATTAGAAGTGGATATTTAAACTATTCTGTTTTTATTATAACAAATTCAACTCTTCTATTTTGTGCTCTTCCTTCTCTTGAGGTATTTGGTGCTATTGGCATTGTTTCTCCATATCCCCTTGCGATTAATCTTGCAGGATCTATTCCATGTCTTGTTATTAAATAACTTCTAACTGCTTCTGCTCTTGCCTGTGAAAGACTCATATTATAACTATCAGAGCCGATAGAATCGGTATGCCCCTGTATCTCAACAGTTGCCTTTGGGTTTGCCTTTAAAAATTCAGCAACCTGATCTAAAATTGGGAAAGATTCAGGTCTTATTGTTGCTTTTCCTGTATCAAAATAAATATTTTGCAATCTTATTCTTTCTCCAACCTTTGCAATTTTTTTAAGTCTGAAATCCTTAACCAGAGGCGTTCCCTCTTTCATTATGATTGGCTCATCTTGAGGCACATATCCTTCTGCTTCTACATGAAGTATATAAGAACCCGGAGGAAGTTGAAATTTATAAATTCCAGTTGAAGGGTCACTTATAGTTTTATATTCTGTATTGGGAATAGAAATATTTGCTCCTATTGGTTTTTCATCTATGTTATCAATAACCTTTCCTGTAATAAGAACAAGCGGTTTTTTATTTAAAGCGAAATCAACAATCATTTCTTCTTTTTCTTTTAAACTTACAACCCTTTCTTTCCATCTATATCCTTCTTTTTCACAATGAATTCTATATGTTCCGGGATCAAGTTCTATTGAATATATTCCTGTTTGAGGGTCAGAGACAATAGGTGAGAGTTCTGTTCCGGGAAAAGAAATTTGAGCAGAAAGAGGTTCACCTGTTTCAGCATCAGTAATTTTCCCAATTATTTTTGACTTAGCAATAGGAGGTGGAGGAGGCGGAGGGGGTGGAGGAGGTGGCAAAAGACTTGCAACATTTGAAATTTGGAAAACAAATCTCCATTCAGGTGCAAAATCTCTTAGATGATAATCAGAAAAAAGGAGGTATTTTAATGTATCGTGAATTTGTCTAATTCTTGTATCCACAGCAAAATCAAAAATTCCTCCACCGGGGGTTTTGAATCTGATTCCCGGTGTTAAAGAAATCAAGTTTTCATTCCATTCTGTAAAGTATATCCCTGAGAAATCAAAAATTAAATCAACATAATCACCAAGAGAAAGAATTATACCTGCACCAAATGTCAAAGCATTTGTATCTTTAAACTTCAAAGTATCAACTCTTTTTCTCCCGTTATCCTTATCAAAACTTATATAAGAGACTATTGTATCTTTTTTATCCACTGGTTTATTTAGATAGAAAAAACCACCATTTAAAGAAATTGTTAAGATTTGCACATTAAAATCAAAGGCACTATTTATATGGAATTGAGGGTTTCTTCTTATAAAAGGAGGAAATCCATATTTTTCTGTAAATTCTTTTTCTCTTTTTGTTTCATATCCCCTGTTTGGGAAATAACATCCCAAAAGGAATCCTCCTGAAAGTTTTAATCCAGAGGCAGTATCCTCAAAAAATGATGTTCCCAATTTTGTGAAAGCATCAACTCCTCTGTAAGCAACAAGTGCAAGGTCAGGTCTTTGAAGACCCTGAAAATCTGTTTTTTCTATTATCTTTCCTTCAAAATCACCTCTTGTTCCAATTTCCCATGTATTAAAGGGTGAATAGCTTATTCCAAATTTTCCTCTTATATAATGTCTTCTATCCTCGACAGGAAGTCTTGTAGAATCAAATTCCCAAACCGTTGTGTCTCTATTTTTGTAATCTTCAAAAAAATAGGAAGTGTATAAATTGAAAGAGAGTTTTCCTTTTCCTGCCGGAAGGGCTGACATATTTCTTAAATATCCTGATGTTCCATAAAAATTTGGTATCGCGTAAATTATCGCTATAAATATTTTCATAGAAAAATTAATTTATGGCCCCAAGGGGATTTGAACCCCTGCTTTCGCCTTGAAAGAGCGATGTCCTTACCGGGCTAGACGATGGGGCCATTTTAAAATTTTTTCTTTGCAGAAATATAAAGTCTTCTAAATTGTTCATTATCTATTATTGCCTGATTTATTAAAAAATAAGTTTCAAGATTTTTATTTGTTTCCCTTATTCTCTCAGCCATTTCTTCTGCAAGATTTTTTAAAATGATTACTCCTATTCTTGAATTTTTCTCCACAATTTTCCAAAAATTTTCCTTTGAAAGGGAAAAAATCTTTGAGTTCTGTATTGCTATGCAGGTTGCACTTCTTTCAACATCAGAAACAAGACTGAATTCTCCAAAAAAATCACCCTTTTTAAGTTCAGCAAGAACAAGTATTAAATCTCCTCTTTTAAGTCTCACTTCTACTTTTCCTTCTTTTATTATATACATTTCATTTCCAGGAGCCCCTTCTTCAAATATTATTCTTCCACTTTCGTATTCTTTCTCTTCCAACTTTTTATAAATTTCTTTTAATTCCTCTTCCTTTAACCCTTTAAATAAACTCACTTCGTTTAAAAATTCCATAATTTTTAAAAATGGGCGATGGAGGATTTGAACCTCCGACCTCCACGTTGTCAACGTGGCGCTCTCACCAAAGCTGAGCTAATCGCCCAAAATACAAGTTTAAAATTATAAATAAAAAGATTTGTAAAAGTCAAACTATATACTTTATAATTTAAAATAAAAATGATTAAGACATTTGAGGAAATAATTGATGAAAATGTGAAAGAAGGTGAGCTTTATGAAAAGTTAAAAGATAAAAAAGTAAGGTGCCTCGCTTGTTCTCATTACTGCATAATATTTGAAAATAAAAGAGGTATATGTAAGGTTAGAGTTAATAAAGATGGGAAATTATATGTACCTTATGGATATGTTGCAGGTCTTGGAAACGATCCTATAGAGAAAAAACCTCTTTTTCATTTTTTACCCGGAACTAATACAATGACTTTCGGGATGTTTGGATGCAACTTTCACTGTCCCTTTTGTCAAAACTGGCTTTCTTCTCAGGTTTTAAAAGATGAAAGGGCAGGCTATATGCCTTATTTAATTTCTTCTGAGGAAATAATCAAACTTGCAATAAAATACAATTCTTCCTCTATTTCTTCTTCTTATAATGAGCCTGCAATCACAATAGAATGGGCTAAGGAAATATTTAAAAAAGCAAAAGAAAAAGGATTAAAAACTGCTGTTATTTCTAATGGCTATTTTTCAAAGGAAGCAATTGATTATATTTTACCTTATTTAGATGCTTATAAAGTTGATTTAAAATCTTTTAATGAAAAAAATTACAGGATTTTAGGAGCAAAACTTGAACCTGTTTTAAACTCAATAAAATATGCAAATGAAAAGGGATTATGGATTGAGATTGTTACACTTTTGGTCCCAGAATTCAACGATTCAGAAGAGGAGATTAGAAATATTGCAAATTTTATAAAAGGAATAAATCCCCATATTCCATGGCATATAACCCGTTTTCATCCAGATTATAAAATGTATGATAGAGAATATACGGATTCTGATTCCCTTTTAAAAGCCGCTTTAATAGGTAAAGAAACAGGATTATTATACATTTATATAGGTAATATATATGGAGGACCATTAAGCAAGTGGGAAAGCACATATTGTCCTTCCTGTAAGAATGAGATTATAAAAAGAAGGGGATTTAATGTTTATAACATAAAAATAAAAGACGGTAAATGCAATTTTTGCTCATTTGAAATAAAGGGAGTTTGGAATTAAATTTATTTGACAAATTAATTTTTTTTAATTTATAATTTAAACTATGTTTGGTTTAAATTTTTTAGAGGAATTCCTCTATATAAAACTTTCAAATTATTTTTTAATCGGGGGTATTTTTTTACTTTGGATTGGCTTTTTGCTTTTTGGAAATATTGCAAGGAAATTTGAAATAGTCTTAAGAATTCCAACAAGGTGGTTCTTTATAATGATTGCTCCTACAGGCATATTTGTTTATGGTATTATTGCACTTTATGCTTCTTTATTTAAACAGATGGTCAAAATGAATCCAAATCAATCTTTTATTGCTTATTCCTTTTTCCTTTTTTCAGGAATATTAACATTTATTGGAATTTTACAGTTCTTTAATGTTGTTAAAAGGGGTGGAAGATGAGATTTGACATAAGGGCTGAACTTTTATTTTTTGTTTCTGTAATCTTTTTTATTTTTGTTTTATTTTACTATACAAGGATTTTAAATCGTTTACTTAAACTTTTGCGCAAACCTCGTTTTCTTTCCCTTCTGCCTCTTTTTTCTGGTATTTTATTTTTATTTGTTGCGATTTTCCACGGAATAAAGATGCTTTATATCTATCCCCTTCTTGCAGTTTCCGGTCTCAATCTCTATAAACTTTTACTTTTTTCCTTTAAAATCACCTTTCTTGAAAATTTGTTTTTTTTAATTGCAGGCTTTTTTGTATTTTTAACCTCTATAATTTATTTTGCATGGTTAAGATAATTGACAAAGAATTTTTTTAAACTTTATATTTTACACTTTGAGGAGGTAAAATGATAAGTATATTGCATTATCTGATTGCTCAAGGAGAAGGGCAGGGTGTTATATGGACACTTGTTGACCTTTTCAGAAAAGGTGGCGGAATGATGTGGCTTCTTCTTGCTGTCGCTGTTCTATCAATTGCAATAATCATTGAGAGATTGTATACTCTTTTTAAAATAAGAACAAATCCAAAAAAGTTTGTGGAAAAATTGATAAACATAATAGAAGAGGAAGGAGTTGATGGAGGAATAGCCTTCTGTTCTTCACATCCGAGTTCTGTGGCAAAAATATGTCTTGCAGGAGTTGAAAAGGCAGGTAAAACAAGAGAAATCATAGAAGAAGCAATTGCTGAAAAATCTGCCTCTGAACTTGCCTTTTTGGATAGAGGAATGATATATTTGGGCTCTTTTGCTACAATTGCCCCTATCCTTGGTTTCCTTGGAACTGTTACAGGAATGATAAAAGCCTTTAATGCTGTTGCCCAGATGGGAGAAGTAGAGCCAACGTATGTTGCTGCAGGAATTTCAGAGGCACTGATTACAACTGCAACAGGTCTTTTAATAGCAGCACCAGTTGCTGTTGCCCATGCCTTCTTCTCTTCAAGAATAAATGCTTATACTCGTGATATGGAAGAGGCAGCAAATATGCTTCTTGAGTATTTACTTGAAAAACAGAGGGTTTAAAAATGCCATTTAATTTTAGAAAAAGAAAGATAGAAGAACCTGAGATTCCTACTGCATCAATGGCTGATATTGCCTTTCTTCTTATAATCTTCTTTATGCTTACAACAATTTTTAGCAGAGCAAAGGGTCTTAAAATGGTTCTTCCTGAGAAGTCCACGGAAATAGTGAAAATAAAAAGTGAAAACATGATGAGAATCTCTATAAATCCAGAAGGAAAAATATTTATTGATGATGCAATAATAGAAACACCTATCTACGAGATTAAGAATATTGTAAGAGAAAGAATAAAGGAAAATCCTAAATTGATTGTTCTCATAAAAACGAATATTTCTGCTCCTTATAATAGAATGATAGAAGTTTACGATGAAGTTCTTCAGGGTGGTGCAGATAAAGTTGCACTTCAATCAATAAAAGGGGAATAGAATATGAAAATAAAAAGGATTGGAAAGCCAAAAGTTATAATTCCGACTGCTTCAATGGCAGATATTGCTTTTTTACTTATAATATTTTTTATGCTTACAACAGTTTTTAGAAAAGAAAGAGGACAAAAAATCATTTTACCATCTGCAAAATCAACTGAAAGAATACTTAAAAGAAAGCATCTTTCTTATATATGGCTTACAAAAGATGGAAAAATATTTGTAATGGATCAAAGGGTTTCCCCAAAAAGAATATCCTATGATTTTAGATTGAGGGTTTTAGAGGACCCAAACTTAATTGTAATGCTCATGTTTGATAAAAATGTTAAGTATCTTTATGTGGACAGTATTTTAGAAGCATTAAGAGAAGCAAGGGCTTTAAGGGTGACATTTTCAACAGAATTTAAAGGGGGTGGGTAAATATGAAGAAAAAGAAAGATATAAGGGAAAGGCAGGATGTTATTTTTCAAGTTTCACTTTCCATATCTTTGATAATTACAATAATTTCTTTTCTTACGATAAAACAATTTTCAATAAAGCCTTATTTGCCAAAAGAAACAAAAGAAACAATTCTTGAACAAGTTCCTGAAGAAATTATTAAAATTGAAGAGCCTCCACCTCCTCCAAAACCAATCTTACCTGTTGAAGTTTCAGCAGGAGAGGGTGAGGAGGAGGAGGTTGAAATAGCACCTACTACAACATTTGTAGAAACACAGGAATTGCCGGTTTTACCAGAAATGAAAGTTTATGAACAATACGAAGTTGAGGAGCCACCTGTTCTCATTAAAAAAGTTGATCCTGTTTATCCTGAAATAGCAAGACAATTAAAAATTGAAGGGATGGTTGTTGTTAGAATGATTGTTGGTCCTGATGGAAAAGTAAAGCACGCAGAGATAATAAAAAGTGTTCATGAGATTTTAAATGAGCCAGTTTTAGAAGCAGTAAGGCAATGGATATTTAGACCAGGAAAGCAAATGGGACAGCCTGTGAGTGTGAGAATTGTTCAGCCATATCGTTTTAGATTGGAAAAATAAAAGGAGGTATAAAAATGTCATGGAGGAAAATACTTATCCCAGGAGCTATCTTAATGCTCCTTGGGATAAACCACCTGTATGGTGGTCTGTATGGAAAGATAACGGGTAGAGTTACCGATTCTCAAACAGGTGAAGGGCTCCCGCAGGCAGCAGTAAAGATTGAAGGAACAACCATGATATCAATTACAGATATTGATGGCTATTATGTATTCTTAAATGTTCCACCAGGTGAATATACGCTATCTGCTTCCTATACTGGTTATCAAACTTTAAGAGTTGAAAATATTAAAGTATTTGCTGATAGAACTATTGAAGTTAACTTTCCATTAAAGCCAACCGAAATAGTTTTACCAGTTCAAGAAATTACAGCAAAGGAGATTGTAATAAGAAAGGATAAAACTGAATCAAGAACAATGATAAAATCAGAACAGATCCAATCCCTTCCTGTTACACAGGTTCAGCAGGCAGTTTCCTATTCATCAGGAGTTACTATAAGACAGGGAACAATATATGTAAGAGGTGGAAGACCTGATGAAGTTGTTTATGTTGTTGATGGTGTTGAAATAAGAGACCCATATTCTAACTATACACAATCAGGAGTCCCACTTTTAGCCCTTGAAGAAGCTGCTGTTGATAGAGGTGGATTTGATGTTGACCAGGGAACAGTTTCATCAGGCGCAATATCAATAATTACGAAAGAGGGAACAGATAAATATGATGCTCAATTCAGGTTTTCCACAAGGGACCTCTCTTTCCTTGGAAAGGATATTTTTGACTTCTTAGATTGTCAGCAGGGTGACCCATATCAGGATTATTTACTTGGAAGAGTTAAAAATCTAAAAAGTATTCATGGAAGATATAAAAATAAGGAAAAAAGATATGAGTTTTCCTTAGGTGGTCCTCTTTTCCCTATGTGGAGAGAAGGAGCAAAGTTCTTTGTTTCAGGTGAAAGGTATTATACTTATGAAGACTTTCCAATTTATACTTATGATGAAAAACAGAATTGGGGTGAATCATACCAGTGGAAAGTTTCAATACCTGTCACAAAAGTTTTCAAACTATTTACAAGTGGATTTTATAGATATTATGTAGATTATCAAGGTGGAAGAGGATATGATCCTGGATGGAGACTCGCTATTGATAATCTCTGGAATTTTTATGATAGACATCTTCAACTGATTGGTGGTTTTGATTTTCTTTTTGGTAAGACCTTTATGGAATTCAGAGCAGGTTATTATGACAGGTTCTTTGATAACAGTGTTAAAGAAGATGTTGATTATGACGGGGTTGATGACTTTGCAGATAGGGATGCTGATGGTCTTGTAGAGGTTGATTTGACTTATTTCCAGGCTTTAAGAATGGATACATTTAGGACAAGTGGAAGAATTGATTCAATTAAGGAAAGATGGGTTGAAATAACTCCTGATTCTGTATGGAAAAATGATTCAAGATATGATCCATCCCTTGTAAAATATTATAGAGATAAGGGATATGTTGAAATTCCCTTCTACTGGTGGGAATATGAAGTTCAAACACTTTATCCAACAATAGGTTCAGGACCAAGATGGTGGCCAAGGGATAGATACTGGGTTGATCCAACAAAACCTGACACAAAATATGTTTATTACCAGCTGTTTAAGCCAGTTGTTTCTGATACACCGGTGAGTGGAGTTGGCAAAGTAGATACTGTTTATGGAGAAGTTCATATTTATAAATACAACAGATGGGGATGGGGACAAAGAACTAATAGAGATACCTTTGCCCTTGTTCCAGATTTTTCAACATATCCACCAACATTTGATACTCTATTAATAGGAAATCAATATCTTCCAACTCCCTGGACATATCCAAGAGTTCAGCATTATATAGGTGCCTCAAGATTATATACCCTTAAATGGGATATGAAATCACAGATTACGAGAAATCACGAAATTCTTCTTGGTTCAGAATTTAAGAAAATTGCAACAAAAAGGTATGCTGTTGATTATGCTTCAGGAGGAAACATTTACATGACCCTTGTAAATCCTGACCTTGATAGAAGACCAAAGGATCCATACAATTTTATTGATTGGTTTGATGATCATCCTTCTTATCCATGGGAGTTTGCAGCATATATAAGGGATAAAATAGAGATTGAAGGAATGGTTGCAAAAGTTGGTTTCAGATTTGATTACTATTCACCTGAAGGATATGTATTTTCAGATCCCGATGAACCATTTACATATGATGATTTATGGCTCTCTGAGAGAATAAGGCTTTTAAAGAATGCGAAGAAAACAGAGAAGAAATGGTATGTATCACCGAGAATTGGAATTTCCCATCCAATAACTGAAAGGGATGTTTTACACTTTACATATGGACACTATTATCAGATTCCGCCATTCAACCAATTATTAACTTCTTATGTATTTTCAGGTGCATTCCCTGTTATTGGAAACCCGGATATAGAGCCTGAAAAAAATATTTCTTATGAATTTGGTGTTACCCATGGATTTACTGAAAACATAATAGTTGATATAACCGCATTTTATAAAGACATATTCTCCTGGACAAGACTTAAAATGTTTCCAATAGGTCTTACAGGAGAGAATTATTCAACTTATGTAAATGAGGATTATGGTTCTTCAAGAGGTATTGAGTTTGAATTTTCAAAAAGACCAGGAGGACCATTCCTTCCCAATTTAGCTGGTTCAATAACTTATACCTTCCAGGTAGCAAGAGGTTCATTCTCCTCCCCAAGGCAGGCTTATGAATGGGCATGGAGAGGATATCCAATTCCTCCTCATGAATCACCCCTTGATTGGGATCAGAGACACAAAATAACATTTACACTATCCTATAATATTCCAAAAGGAAATCCTCTTTTTGGTATGAGAGGTTTAGATGATATAAATATTACAGTTGTTCATAATTATGGAAGTGGATTTCCATATACTCCTCCAATAAGAACAATAAGTGAAGCAGTTGAAAACATAAATGCAAAAAGATTGCCAAGTTATCAGAATACAGATTTGAGAATTGCAAAGGGAATATCAATAAGGAACATTTATTTGACATTATTTATGGACATGTACAATGTATTTAACAGAAAAGACCTTGGAGGTTTTGCAAATGTTGAATGGTATGAATATTTCAACAGTCCAGAAGGAGAAGAAAGGGATCCGACAGTATGGAGCCCAAGAAGAAGAACAAGAATAGGTGTTGAGTTAAGAATGAAGGGACTTTAAAAAGGAGGTGAAGGATGAAGAAATTGTTAGTGCCTTTACTTATAGGAATTTCGGTTTTATATGCAAAAAATAAACAGGAATCCCTGCCGAGTATTCTTGTTGAGAAAAAAATCATAAACCAAACCGATGGAGAGGCATGGAATTATATAACAAATTATGGATGTCTTGGTGGAGAGGCAAATGCAGGTCTCTATGGACTTTCCTGGCCAGGTGGTGCAGCAGTTAATAACTATTATCTATGGCTTTCATATTTTACAGTTGGATGTAAAGAAGGTGGAACCCCTTATGTAACAATGCATAACTATCCTGATGGAGAATGGGGGATAGGTCCTATTCTTTATGAAGGTCCAAAATATTCTCCTCATGATATTGTTGTTGTATGGCACGATT
>JBDRZD010000018.1:0-29425 GCA_039803745.1 Caldifarciminota bacterium | reverse complement strand
AATGAAAAATATAAAAACTTTCCTTTCAAAAAATTTTGAAGTTCATTATGTAAAAATTGGCTCTTTTAAACTTGATGGTGGAGCAATGTTTGGAATAGTTCCAAAGACAATATGGGAAAATTTTTATCCTGCAGATGAAAAAAACAGAATTTTACTTTCACAAAACTCTTTAATAGTTATTTCTAAAAATTTTAAACTTTTAATAGAGCCGGGATGCGGAAATAAATGGGATAATAAAAGAAAGGAGGTTTTTGAATTTGAAGGAGGGATTGAAGATTTTAGTCTTTTTAATTTAAATGAGATAAATTATGTTAGTTTTACCCATCTTCATTTTGATCATGCAGGAGGAGCAACAAAAATAGAAAATGGTAAAATAGTTCCTTTGTTTAAAAATGCAACTTATTTTATAAGAAAAGAGGAAATAGAAGATGCATTAAATCCAAATGAAAGAACAAGGGCAAGTTATTTAAAAGAGGATTTTTTACCTTTAATTGAAAATAAAAAAGTAATAGAAATAAAAGAAGATGGTGAAATTCTTGAAAACATAAAAATTTTTAAAACTGGTGGACATACAAGGGGTCATATAATTTTTTTAATTGATGATAAATTTTTATTTTTTGGAGACTTGGTTCCAACTTCAAAGCACATTCATCTTCCATATATTATGGCTTATGATAATTTTCCACTTGAAACACTTGAAAAAAGAAAAGAAATATATAAATATATAGTTGAAAATAGGATTCAGGTTTTCTTTCCCCATGACAATGAACTTAAAACAGGATATATAAAATTTGAAAATAATAGATATTTTTTAGATGAAATTCCTTAATTTACCAAGAAATGTAAAGGCTCTTGGATTTGTCTCATTTTTTAATGATATAGCATCAGAAATGATAAACCCACTTCTTCCTGTTTTTATAACAACTGTATTAAAGGCAGGAACAGTAGCACTCGGCTTTATTGAAGGTGTTGCTGAAGCAACAAATTCATTCCTTAAACTATTTTCAGGTATAATATCTGATAAAATTAAAAAGAAAAAATCTCTTATTTTTTCAGGATATTTTCTTGCCTCATTTTCAAGACCATTCATTGGAATAACAAATTCATGGATACAGGTTCTATTTTTAAAATTCATTGATAGATTTGGAAAAGGAATAAGAACTTCTCCAAGGGATGCATTGATTTCTTTATCTGTTGAAAGTAATGAAAGGGGTAAGGCTTTTGGTTTTCAAAGAGCAATGGACCACCTTGGAGCATTAACAGGACCTGTTATCGCCTTTTTCCTTTTAAATTTTCTTGATTTGAGAAAATTATTTTTGATATCAATTTTCCCGGGAATAATAGCAATCTTTATACTCATTTATTTTGTAAAAGAAAGAATAGATGAAAAAAAAGAATTTTTTTCTTTAAGTTTTAAATTTCCAAAGAAATTTTATTTTTTAATCTTTATATTTTTTTTATTCAATCTTGGAAATTCCTCTGACGCTTTCTTAATTTTGAAGGCAAAAGAAGAGGGAATAAAAATTTTGTTCTTGCCTTTGCTCTGGAGCCTTTTTCATCTTGTTAAATCAATCTTTTCAATTCCCTCAGGTATTTTATCTGATAAAATTGGAAGAAAAAAACTCATAATGGCAGGCTGGCTAATTTATTCAATAACATACCTTTTATTTACCTTTGCAAAGACTTTACCCTTCTTTATCTTCTTATTTTTATTTTATGGTCTTTATTTTGCATTATCAGAAGGAAATGAGAGAGCACTAATTGGTGATTTAACAAGAGAAGAATTAAGGGGAAGTGCATATGGAGTATATCATTTTGCTCAGGGAATAAGTTTATTTCTTTCTTCTTTTATTTTTGGAATATTATGGAATTATTTTGGTTCTAAAATTCCTTTTTTATTTGGCTCTTTTATTTCTTTTATTTCCTTACTTTTACTCTTTCTCTTTTTTTAAATTTCTACTTCTTTCTTTGCCTCCTTTATTTTTGGCAATTCTCCCTCTGCTACAACTTCTCCATAAGGTGTCCATATATGGGCTTTCCCAACAATCTTATATGCTGCTGTGAACTCTGTTATCTGTGCAATTAAAACTTCACCATTTGAAAGTATTTCTGTATGGGATACCCTTGTTTCTTTCCCTCTTGTAAGTCCCATGACCCTTACGCCGTTTTCTTTTGCCTTTACAATTATATATGGATTTTGATTCATATATTCATTCTTTTTTTGCAAGTTCTCACTCTCTTTAAGCATCTTTTACCTCCCCTTTAAAGAGCCAAGAATTTTCATCAATAAATTTTTTTAATTCTGAAATTGCCCTTTCAGCAATAAATTTCCTTTTTTCTCTTTTATCTTTAAATTTAGGAATATCTTCAAAAAGACCTAAATTAATATTCATTGGAGAAAAATTTTGATTATTTGATGAAGTAATATAATTTATTAATGCACCAATTGCAGTATTTTTTGGAAATATTAATGTTTCTTTTCCTTTTTTTCTTAAAAATGCATTTATACCTGCAAAAATTCCCCCTGCCGCAGCCTCAACATATCCTTCTGTTCCTGTTATTTGTCCTGCAAAAAATATATTTTTATTCTTCTTTAAGGATAAATCAGGATTTAAAAGTTTTGGCGAATTTATATAAATGTTTTTATGAACCTTTCCATATCTTAAAAATTCGGCATTTTCGAGACCTGGTATCATTCTAAAAATCCTTTCCTGCTCCTTTATTTTTAACTGTGTTTGAAATCCCACAAGAGAATACATTGTTCTTTCCTTATTTTCGGGTCTTAATTGAACTACAGCAAATGGCTTTTTTTCTAAATTTTCAAAGCCGCAGGGTTTTAATGGTCCCCATCTCATTGTCTCATACCCTCTTTTTGCCATCACCTCGATTGGCAAACATCCTTCAAAATATGGAATTTTTTCAAAATCCTTTTCTTTATGAATTTCTGCATTTAAAAGTTCCTCATAAAATCTTTTATATTCCTCTTCATTCATTGGGGCATTTAAATAAGAATCATCAATACCAAATCTATCACCTTTAAATAGTTTTTCAAAATTTAATGAATCAGCACTTACAATAGGTGAAACTGCATCATAAAAATATAAAAATTCTTCACCAATATATTCCTTTAATTTATTTGCAAACTCTTCATGAGTTAAAGGACCTGTTGCAATTATACATATTCCATCAGGCAATTCCTTCACCTCTTCTCTTCTTATTTCTATATATTCATTTTCCTCAATTTTTTTTGTTATATATTTTGAAAAAATTTCTCTATCAACAACAAGTGCCTTCCCTCCATCAATTCTTGCATAATTTGCTGCCTCAATTATTAATGAGCCAAGCATCTCAAGTTCCTTTTTTAAAAGACCATGAGGATGGGTAATCTCTTTTGATTTTAAAGAGTTTGAGCAAACAAGTTCAGCAAGATAAGGTGTTTTATGGGCAGGGGTCATTTTAAAAGGTCTTGACTCATAAAGAATAACTTTTTCTTTTCTCTTTGCTATCTGCCAGGCTGCTTCACAACCTGCTAACCCTCCCCCTATAACTTTTATTTCCAATTTATCCCCTCTTCTGTAACTACTGAATCAACTAAATTTAATGGAATGCTTTCAAAATAATAATCATCAAGAACAAGATGCTTTAAATTGTTCGAAATCTTTAAGGTAGAACATAATAGGTATGATTTCACACCAAAATTTTGTGAAAGTGTAAGAATTATTTTTGTTCCAACCTTATTATAAAATCCATCCTCATATATTGCATCTGCCCCTATAAATATTGCATTTACCTCTTCAAGTGCCCTTATTATATGTGTATCAGGGATTCTTTTTACATTGAAATCATATTTTTTTAAATCCTTTTCAGTTTTTTTTCCTTCCCCACCGGGCTCTGAATCAGTACATATTATTTCTTTAATATTTACTTTATCTTTTATATACCTTAAAGTCCTTATAACAGTTGATGAATTTGAATGAGTTAATATCTTTAATTCCTTTGGTAAAATCTTTAAAAGGTTTTCAGAAATTTTTGGTATAGCGCTTTCAATTTTAAAAATCAGTTTATCTATTACATTTTTTACATCATCATTTTCTTTTGCAAATATTTCCATTGCTTTATAAAAAACAGCCATCTGTGGTTTTGCTTCAATTATTTTTTGAAGAGATTTTAATATATCTTCCTTTTCAACTTTAACATTTAATTTTTTTACCTCTTTCAAAAAATTAAAAAGGAGTTCTTCAGAACCTGCTGTTAAATTTCTTGAAATCTTAAATACTACTTTCTCAAGCATTCTCTTTTTTAAAGCGGGAGACGGGAGTCGAACCCGCAACCCCCGGCTTGGAAGGCCGGTGCTCTTCCCATTGAGCTACTCCCGCAATGGAGGGGGAGGGATTCGAACCCCCGAAGGCGTTCGCCAGCAGATTTACAGTCTGCCCCCGTTGTCCACTTGGGTACCCCTCCAAAAAGCCGGCGGAGGGATTTGAACCCCCGACCTGGTGATTACAAATCACCTGCTCTTCCAGCTGAGCTACGCCGGCATAAATTTTCAAGTTTATTATTATACAAAGAATTAAAAAAATAAGTCAATTGAATTACCTGACTAATTATTTTTAAAATTAAAGACTTATAAAAGGAGGAGATATGAAAGAATTTAAATATATAAAACTTTCCAAGGAAGATGGAATAGGTATTTTAACATTATCAAGACCAAAAGTAAATGCTTTAAATAAAGATATGCTTCTTGAAATTGAATGTGCTCTTTATCATATAGAAAATGAAGAAAAAGATATAAGGTGCTTAATAATAAATGGCGATGGAGAAAATTTCTGTGCAGGTGCAGATATAAAGGAAATGAAGGATTATACACCACAAGAGGCAAGGGAATTTTCTGAAACAGGACATAGAATTTTAAAAAAATTGGAAAATTTAAGGGTTCCTGTCATTGCAGCAGTTCACGGTTATGCCCTTGGTGGTGGATGCGAAATAATGCTTGCTTGCGATATAAGGGTTGCATCTAAGAATGCAAAAATAGGGCAACCAGAGGTAAAAATTGGTGTTTTGCCTGGATTTGGAGGAACCCAGAGACTTGCAAATTTAATCGGAAAAGGAAAAGCAATGTATTTAATTTTTACAGGTGAATTTATAGATGCTGAAAAGGCTTATGAGATTGGGCTTGTTGATTTCTTAACTGAAGAAGGGAAACATCTTGAAAAGGCAAAAGAAATAGCAAATAAGATTAAAGAGGCAGGTCCAAATGCAGTTTGTTATTCGAAAAGAGCAATATATTATGGACTTTCCCTTGAAAAGGGATTTGAATATGAAAAAGAAGTTTTCGGACTTTTATTTTCAACAGGTGAACCTAAAAAAGGTATAGAAGCATTTCTTGAAAAAAGGAAAGTGGAATGGTAAGAATAAGATTGACTTATATAATTTCAGGAATTTCCTTTTTACTTCTTTTATTGATTTTATTTTTCATACAGAAAAGGGAAGGTAAACTTATAATTAAAGAAGAGGAAATTGAAAAACTTCCTTATGAAGAAGAAATTGTAGAAGGTAAAAAAGTAAAAGAATACTGGATGGGTGTTTATATAAGGGGCGAAAAAATAGGTTATGTTGAAACAAGGGAAGTAGAAAAAACTTCTGGTTTTGAAATAAACCAGAGAATGATAATTCAGGCTATAATGCTTGGTGAAAAAAAGAGGGTAACAGCACAGACAATTGTAAATACCGATAAGGATTTCAGGTTAGAGAGTTTTGATTTTTTGCTTTTTTCTCCAGACCAGGAGATGAAATTGAGGGGTGAAAGAATTGGAACAAAATTAAAAATTTATTATAAAGAAAGATTTGAAGAAATAGAACTTGGAGAAGTTGCTTTTTTACCCGTAACACTTGAGGCATTTTTAAAGGAAAAGAAAATAAAAGAAGGTGAGAAGATAAGTTTTAGAATGTTTGATCCATCAGTAAAACAGGTTGCTGATGCAATCCTCTTTCATAAAGGAAAGGAAAAAATAGATTATAAGAATAAAAAAATTGAAACAGATGTTTATGAATATGAATTTGCTGGAATAAAACAAAGGATATATTTAAAGGATAATGAAATAATAAAGGAAGAATTACCTTTTGATATGGTTCTTTTAAAAGAAGAAAAAAATGAAGCAATAAAGATTTCTGAAAAACCAATTGATATTTTATTTAAATATGCTGTGAAACCAAAAGGAAAAAAAATTTCTTTGAATGCAAAAAAAATTGTTTATAAACTTTCAAATATTGACCCTTCTATACTCGACCTTGAACTTGGCAACCAGAAAATCATTGAAAAGGGTGATGATTATGCGATAATTGAGATTGAAAAACCATATCTTGAGGAAATAAAAGATCTAAATATAAATGAAGAATTGAAGAGATATTTAAAACCAACCCTTTTTATCCAGTCAGACAATAGTGAAATAAGGGATAGTGCAATAAAATGGGCAAGAGGTGAAAATTATACAGAGAAATCAAGAAATTTAATGCATAAAGTGTTCAGTTATCTTTCAAAAGAGGCATCTGTAACAATACCCTCAGCAATTGAAGTTTTACATAATAAAAAGGGAGATTGTAATGAACATTCAATCCTCTACGCATCCCTTTTAAGGGCAATAGGGATTCCTTCAGAAATTGTTGTTGGTCTTATATATCAGGAAGGTTATTTCTGGTATCATGCATGGAATGCAGTATATTTGAATAAATGGGTTTTTGTTGATCCAACATATTTTGAATTCCCTGCCTCCTGTTTACATATAATGCTCAAAATGGGAGAAATAGAAAAACAGGCAGAGGTTGCAGGAATTGTTGGTAAGATTGAGATAGAGATTATTGAAGTAAGTGAAGGTTCTTGAATTAAAAAATATTTTTAAAGATTTTGGGAAATTTAAACTCGGTCCATTAAATTTCTTTATTGAAAAAGGCAAAATACATATATTAGTTGGACCAAATGGTTCAGGGAAAACCACAACATTAAAGATAATCTCAGGAATAATGAAAGAAGATAAGGGTGAAATATATTTTAATGGACAAAAGATAAATAAGGATGAAAATTTCAAGAAGAAAATTGGATTCATTACTGATGAACCATTTGTTTATCCCTATCTTTCAGGGATTGAGCAGATATTCTTTATAGCAAGTCTTTATGGAATAAAAAAGGAGGAAGTTAAAAGAAAAGTTGAGTATTTTTCAAAAATTTTTGATATGGAAGATTGGATTAATGAAATCTCAAAGAATTATTCCCAGGGTATGAAACAAAAGATAAATATAGTTCAATCTCTAATACATGAACCTGAAATTATTTTAATTGATGAACCACTTGTAAGTCTTGATCCAAAAGCAGTATACAATTTTAAAAATTACTTAAAGGATTTAAAAGAAAATAAAAAAGGGATTTTAATTGCCACCCATTCTCTTGAATTTGCAGATGAAATGGGAGATAGAATAATTTTTTTAAAGAATGGAAAAATTATTCTTGAAGAGGATAAGGAAGTTCTTTATAAAATTTATAAAACAAAAAAACTGGAAGAGATATTCATAAGATTGATTTAAATACACATTAAATATTATAATTAAATTTGTTTAAAAGGAGGAAAAATGAAGTATGTGTTATATTTTCTAAACATAATCCTTTCTGCAATTTTAGTTTTTATAATTATTTACCCACAGGTTAAAGAAAAACAGATTCAAGAGATGCAAATTATTGCTTATCCTGATTTTGCAAGTTTTCCAGTATTTGTCGCAAAAGAAAAAGGATATTTTGAGGAAAACAAAGTGAAAGTTTTAATTGAGTATACTGTTTCAAGAGAGGACCCCGTTGAAGAGTTGAGAAAAGGGAAGTTTGAAATTTTAGCCGGCTACCCATTTATAAATTTCCTCTTTGAAGGGTTATCAAATATTGAGAAGATGAGATTGATTGGTATGGTTATTGAAGATAAAAATTCTCCTTTAACAGGACTTGTAATAAGGACAAAAGAAAAGAAATTATCATTTAAACTTCTTGATGATAAAATTATGGCAGTCCCCTCATGGAGAAAGGATGCAGAAATTTTGGAAAAGTGGCTGATTTTAAATAAAGTTAAAGTGAACCCTGCAAAAGTATTGAAATATTCTACGCTCTTCCCTTATGGTGAATGGGATGTGGCATATTTAATAGAACCTTCATTAACATTTTTAAAAGACTCAAATAATATTCAAGTTTTCTCAGAAGGATTTTTAAACGAAATAGTCTCACCATATCCATATGCAGGTTATTTTGTTTCCCAGACAGGAATATATTTAAAAAGGGACGCAATAATAAGATTTAAAAGAATATATGATAAGGCTGTGGATTTTATCAATGATCCAGGAAATAAAGAAGAGATTGAAAGGTTATTAGAGAAATATGAGAAAGAAGTAATGAATTATAAAGAATTTGTAAATGTGAATTTACCTGTATATTTAAAAAAGGAGCAAATTCAAGACATACCTGTCATTAAACTTTATAAATGGCTTAAAGATAATGAAATGATTTTTCAAGAAGTTGATCTTTCACCAATTTTTACAAGCGTTCCATGAGAAAAATAAAATTGGGAATACTTGTCTCGGGCAGGGGCTCGAACATGGAGGCTATAATAAGAAATTCAAAAGAGGGAAAGATAGATGCAGAGGTTGTAATAGTATTATCTGATAACCCTGATGCCCCTGCCCTTGAAAAGGCAAGAAATTTAGGTGTTGAAGCAATGTATGTATATCCGGGTGAGAAAAAAACTTATATGACGCCTGATAGGGAAGAAGAGTATGTAAGGATATTAAAAGAAAAAGGAGTTGAACTTGTCTGTCTTGCTGGTTTTATGAGAGTTTTAAAAAAAACTTTCCTGTCTGCCTTTCCACATAGAATAATGAATATTCATCCATCTCTCTTACCTTCTTTCCCTGGTTTAAATGCCCAGAAGCAGGCATGGGAATATGGTGTAAAGGTTTCAGGATGCACAGTCCATTTTGTAGATGAGGGAGTGGATACAGGTCCCATCATAATTCAAAGATGTGTTCCTGTTCTTGAAGATGATACTCCTGAAACACTTGCAGAAAGAATTTTAAAGGAAGAGCACAAAATTTATTCTGAGGCAATACAACTATTTGCAGAGGGAAGGTTAATTATAGAGGGAAGGAGAGTTAAAATATTACCAAAGAAATGAGTTTTGTTCATTTACATGTTCATTCAGAATATAGTCTTTTAGATGGTGTTCCAAAAATAAAGGATATAGTGGATAAGGCAAAAGAATACGGAATGCCTGCTGTAGCACTCACAGATCATGGAGCCCTATTCGGTGCAATAGAATTTTATAAATATGCAATTCAGAATGGGATAAAGCCAATAATAGGAATAGAACTTTATATGGCTCCAAATAGCAGATTTGAAAAGGGGGGAGGCATCTCAGGTTCCAATTATCATATTCTTCTCCTTGCTCAAAATTCTAAAGGATATAAAAATCTTTTAAAACTTTCATCTTTGGCCTATATTGAAGGTTTTTATTATAAACCAAGAATTGACTTTGAACTCCTTGAAAAATATTCGGATGGTCTTATACTTTTAACCGGTTGTTTAAAGAGCCATATACCTTCTCTAATAATATCTGGAAAGAAGGAAGAAGCAGAGAAGATTTTGAAGAAATATATTGAGATTTTTGGAAAAGAAAATGTTTATCTTGAACTAATGGATGTGGATTTGAAAGAAAATATTGAAGTTAATAAGGTTTTATTAGAATTTTCAAAAAATTACGATTTAAAACTCGTTGCAACAAATGATGTTCATTTTCTCGATAAAAAAGATTATGAATTACATGAAATACTTCTTGCAATACAAACAAACAAGACTTTAAAAGACAAGGTGAGATTGAAATTTGAAACCCAAGAAGTTTATTTCAAAAGAAAAGAGGAAATGGAAGAAAGGTTTTCCTATTTAAAAGAGGCAATAAAAAATACTCTTGAAATCGCAGAAAGGTGTAATTTAGTTATTGAAATTGACTCAAAACTCTATCTTCCAAAATTTGATATCCCGCAAGGATTTAAGTCAGGTTACGAATATCTTAAATATTTATCTACTAAAGGGCTTGAAGAAAAGTTTAAAAAGGAAGTCCCTTTAAAATATAAAGAGAGACTCTCCTATGAACTTGAAATAATAGGGAAAATGGGATACGAGGGTTATTTTTTAATAATTAAAGATATTGTTGATACTGCAAAAAGAAATGGAATAAAAGTGGGCCCTGGAAGGGGTTCATCTGTAAGTTCTCTTGTTCTTTACGCTCTTTCTGTCACAAATATTGACCCATTAAAATATGGACTTTATTTTGAAAGATTTTTAAATCCGGAAAGAATTTCTCCACCTGATGTTGATATAGATTTTGAAGATGAAAGAAGGGATGAAATAATAAAATATGTGAGAAAAAAATATGGAGAAAATTGTGTTTCCCAGATAATAACGTTTGGCAGGATGAAAGCAAAGGCTGCAATAAGGGATGTGGCAAGAGTAATGGGTCTTCCCTATTCAGAAGCAGATGAGATTGCAAAACTTGTAGATTATAATACTCTTGAAGAAACCTATGAGTTCAATCCAGCTTTTAAAAGTTTAATAGATTCAAAGGAGATTTATAAAAAACTTTTTGAATACGCAAAAAGAATAGAGGGACATGCAAGGCATGCATCGGTCCACGCAGGTGGTATCGTGATCGCTCCTTCTGACCTTACAGAATTTGTTCCCCTTTACAAGCATCCAGATGATACAGTATGTACCCAGTATGAAATGGAGGCTCTTGAATCTGTTGGACTTATAAAAATGGATTTCCTTGGCCTTAAAACACTAACAGTTATACGCAAGGTGGAAGATATGATAAAAATGAAAACACCTGATTTCAGTATTGAAAAAATCCCCCTTAATGATAAAAAGACTTATGAACTTTTACAAAAAGGGGAAACAATAGGTGTTTTTCAACTTGAATCACAGGGGATGAGGGAAATTTTGAGAAAGGCAAAACCAGAAAAATTTGAAGATTTAATTGCTATTATTGCCCTGTATAGACCCGGTCCTCTTGGCTCTGTAAATATAAATGAATTTGTAGCAAGAAAACATGGGGTTATTCCAATTACTTATCCTCACCCTCTTCTTGAGAATGTTTTAAAAGAGACTTATGGGCTTATTCTTTATCAGGAACAGGTGATGAAGATAGCAAGCGAAATTGCTGGATTTTCAATGGGTAAGGCTGATATTTTAAGAAGAGCAATGGGTAAAAAAGAAAAAGAGAAAATGCTCGCAGAAGAAAAAGATTTTATAGAAGGAGCAAAAAAGAAAGGCGTTCCTGAAGATGTTGCAAGAGATATATTTGAAGTGATAAAACCTTTTGCGGGTTATGGATTCAACAAAGCCCATGCAGCAAGTTATGCTCTTATCTCTTATCAGACAGCCTTTTTAAAAGCTCATTATCCACTTTTATTTATGTGTGTTAACCTTTCAAGTGAAATGGGTAAATCCGAAGAACTTGCAAAATTTGTAAATGAAGCAAAAAGGATGGGAATTGAGATACTTAAACCTGACATAAATGAAAGTGAAAAGGAATTTAAAATAGTTTCGGATAACAAAATTCTTTTTGGACTCGGGGGGATAAAAAATGTAGGTGATGCAGCAATAAGTGCGATTATAAAGGCAAGAGAAAAAGGTAAGTTTAAATCCTTTGAAGACTTTATTTATAGAACGAGTTCAAAGTCCTGTAATAAAAAAGTTATTGAAGCCCTTATATATTCTGGTGCTTTTGATAGTTTAGAACCTGATAGAAAGAAATTGCTCTCAAAAATAGAAAGGGAAGAAGGCAAAATAAAAGTTTCCCTTTTTGAAGATAGTGATTCACAATATAAAATGGAAAGTGAAATAAAAGCTACTGAAAAACTTGAAATGGAGAAAAAGGCATTTGGATTTTATTTCGGAGCCCATCCACTTACCCCTTATCTCCCTTTTATTAAATTTATGGATATAACAAATTCTTCTGACCTTGTTTACATTGAGGAAGCAAGGGAAATAAATTTATGCGGTTTTCCTGCTGATATAAAAATTATGAAAGGAAAAAATGGAGTGGAATACTTTCAGGTGGAATTTGAAGATCTTTATGGCACATTCAAAGTTAATGTATTTGGCGAAATTTTAGAAAAATTTAAAAATAATTTTAAAGAGGAGAAAGTGTATTATATAAAAGGTTTGTATTCACCTTTAAATTCTTCAAAAAAAGGAATTATAAAGGCGGTTGAAATAATAGATATGGATAAAATAATAAAAAATCGTTTCAAAAAAATGGTAATAGTAATAAATACAAATGAAATTGAAAAAGAAGATATTAAGAAATTGAAAGAGATAATTTCAAAATATAAAGGAGATAAAGAGTTATGGTTTGAGATAAAAGAAGAAGGCAGAATTTATATTTATAGAGCAAAGGGCTTTTATGTAAATCCTGATTATCGTTTATTTGATGAGATTAAAGAAATAATTGGTGAAGAAAGGGTGATTTTGCGATGAAGATATTTATTTTGCTCTCTTTTTTGAAAAATTCCTTATTTATAGGGGATGTACCAACAGCCTATCTCCCTAAAAGAGGAAACTACGAAATAAATTTAAGGGTCCAGAAGGAAGGTGGTCTTATTTTAAGAATGGAAACAGGTATTACAGAATATCTTTCAATTGGTATTTCTTATGGTGGTATGAATTTAATAGGTGAAAGGGATATCGAATTTTATCCACTTCCAGGAGTAATTTTGAGATATTTAGCAATCTATGAAAGTGATTTTCCTGCTTTTTCAATTGGTTTATCAACCTGCGGATATGACAGATATTTAAAAGAAATGGAAAGATATGAAGTAAAATCAAAAGGAATTTATTTGGCTCTTTCAAAATCCTATATAGGAATGGGCGGGATTATCTTAAATGGGGGATTAAACTATACTTTTGAAAGAAAAGATGAAAGAAATGGTTTTGATATTTTTTCTTCTGTAGATCTTCTTTTTTCTCCTGAATTTGGGATATTTTCTGATTTCACTTTTGGTTTTAATGATAATTATAATAAAAATGGTTTGTTAAATATTGGTTTTGAAATCTCTTTTGAAGAAACTTTCTTTTTAAGATGTGCTCTTAGAAATATTTTAAATAAAGATTATATTAATAGAGTAATTGAGATAGGATACAGGGGGAATTTATGAAAAAAATTAAGATAGGGGTTGTGGGGGTAGGTCATTTAGGCCAAATTCATGTAAAACTTTTAAAAGAAATTAAAGATGCAGAACTTGTGGGGATTTATGATATAGATATTGAAAAAAGTAAAAAGATAGCCGAAGAATACGGTTGCAAATCTTTTAATACGCTGGATGAATTATTAAAAGAAGTAGATGCATTAACATGCTGTGTTCCAACACTTTCCCATTTTGAAGTGGGGAAAAAAATACTTTCAAATTGTAAACATCTTTTTCTTGAAAAACCAATCGCAACAGAAATTAGAGAAGCAAAAATTTTGAAGAATATTGCTGAAAAAAAAGGGCTTGTTTTTCAAATTGGCCATATTGAAAGATTCAATCCAGCAATAAAGGCTATAAAAAATCTCTTAAAAGAGCCTCTTTTTATCGAATCCGAAAGACTTTCCTTTTATACAGAAAGGGGAACTGATGTTGATGTAATATTGGATCTTATGATACATGATATAGATATAGTTTTATGGCTTACAAATATGAAATGGAAGATAATTGATGCAGTTGGGGTTCCTGTTTTAACAGACAAAATAGATATTGCAAATGCAAGAATAAAATTTGAAAATGGGGGGGTTGTAAATTTTTCAGCATCAAGAGTTTCAAGAGAAAAATATAGAAAAATAAGATTTTTTCAAAAGGATATGTATATTTCAGTAGATTACGCTCAGGGGAATGCAGAAGTTTATATAAAGAAAAATAATCAGATTCTTCCTTACCCGATAGAGATTAAAAAAACAAATCCGCTTCTTGAAGAATTGTCACTTTTTATTCGTGCAATAAAAAGGAATGAAAAACCACCTGTTAGTGCAGATGATGCGATAAGGGCACTTGATTTTGCTCTTAAAATTAAAAGACAGATTTACAGGAACTTAAAAAAGGCAAATCTTGTATAAAATAGGTAATTTTCTTTTCAAAAAAAGGGGCATAATTATTTTTTTAATAATATTTTTACTTTTATTTTTTTCAAAACCAAATTTATTTAGAGTAATTGTTTCCATTCCTTTTTTTATTTTAGGTGAGACAATAAGGATTTACTCTCTCATATATTCGGGTGGTTTTACAAGAAGTAGAAATTTAAATGCTCCTTTTCTTTTAAAAGATGGACCATATAGTGTGACAAGAAATCCCCTTTATTTTGGTAATCTTTTTAATCTTCTCGGAATGCTAATTGCAATGAATCTAAATTTCTTCATTTCCCTCTTATCTTTTCTAATATTTTTTACAATTTATTTTTTAATCATTCTTGCCGAAGAAAGATTCCTTGAAAAAAAATTTGGTGAGGAATATATTTTATATAAAAAAAATGTTCCAAGAATTTTTCCAAACCCTTTCAAATTTAAACCTGCTAAACCTCTAAATAATTTTTCAAAGGTTATGAGAATAGAAAGGGACACTTTAATCTCAATTTTTATATTTTATCTTTTAATTTTTTTAATTTTATGGAAAAAAAATTTCTAATAATTGCAGGTGAAGAATCAGGTGACAAAAATGCATCAAGACTTATAAATAAATTAAAGAAAATTGATAAAGATATAAAAATATATGCTTTTGCAGGAAAGCATTCGGAAAAAGAAGGTGCTTATCTTATAAAGAATATAACACATCATGGTGAAGTTGGATTTGTTGAGATTTTTGATAAATTTTCTTATTATTATAATTTAAGAAAGGAGATTTTAAAATTTATAGAAAGAGAAAATATAAAGAATATAATACTTGTTGATTTTCCCGGCTTTAATTTACATATGGCTAAAATTTTAAAAGAAAAAGGTAAAAGGGTATTTTATTATGTAATTCCTCAGATATGGGCATGGGGTAATTGGAGATGGAAATATTTGTATAAATATGTTGATTTTTCCTTATGTATTTTCCCCTTTGAAGAAGAAATTTTAAGAAAAAATGGAGTGAATGCCTTTTATGTCGGGAATCCTTTAATTGAAGAGAATGAAAGAATAGAATATTTGCCAAAAAAAATATTTTCTTTTTTACCGGGCTCAAGAAAAAGTGAGATAAAAGTCCTTTTACCAGTTTATGAAAAGATTGCAGATAAATTAAAAAAAATTTATCCTTCCCATTCATTTAAAATTTCTCTTTTAAAGGATTTTAAATTTAATAAAGAAAAATTTGAAGTTCATAAAGGAGACGCAAGGGATATTTTAAAGATATCAGAAGGTGCTTTTATAGCATCAGGAACAGCAACCCTTGAAGCAGCCTTGATAGGTATTCCATTTTTGATATTTTATAAAGTTTCAAATATTACCTATTTTCTTGCAAAACTTTTTGTGAAGGTGAAATATGCAGGTATTCCAAATATTCTTTTAAAAAATGAAGAGATAAAGGAATATATTCAGAATATAAATATTGATAAGGCTGTAGAAGATTTTAAAAAAATAATAGAAGAAAAGGAGAAATTTATAAGGATAAAAAATGAACTTATCAACCTTTTTAAAGAGAAAAGGGCTTGTGCACCAGAAAAAATAATAATAGAAAACTCACTTTAACAGATTTTCGTAAACCTTTAAATTTTCTTCAGCCATTTTTAAAGCACTAAAATTTTTTGAAAACTCGTAAGCATTATTTATTATTTTTTCTCTTAATTTTTTATCTTCTTTTATTTTTATAAGTGCATTTTTCAAAGCAGATGGATTTTTTTTCTCTATCAAAATTCCTGTTTCCATATTCTTGACAAGCTCTTTTATTCCGCCTGTATCTGTTGCTATAACAGGAACTTTTCTTATAAAAGCATCTATTATTGATGAGCAAAGTCCTTCATCTTCTTTTGATGTTATAACAAATACAGAAAAATATTTTATATATTCCTTTGCATCCTTTAAAAAGCCCGTTAAAAAAACTTTATTATCTATTTTTAACTCTTTGATCCTTTTTAAAATTTTCTTCTTTTCTTTTCCCTCACCTATTATAATAAGATACGAATCAGGGAAATAATTTAAAAATTCAAAAAAGCCATTTATAAGTGTTATATGATCTTTATAAGGCAGTAAATGAGCGATATTTCCAACAATAAATTTTTTTTCATCATACCAGGGAGGTTTTAAAATTTCCTTTTCTTCCATTTCAACACCACTATAAATAACAAAAATTTTTTCCTTTTTAAAATTTTCAAAATTTTTCTTAATCTCTTCTGATATACATATAATTGCATCAATTAAAAATTTTCTAATAAAGAAAAATTTAATTTTTTTTGTTATCCTTCTTGTGAAAACAACTTTTACCTTTGGTTTCAAAATTTTTAAAATATGGGAAATTAAAAGCACCTTTCCTGAATGAACATGTAGAATAACTTCTTTTTCTTCTATTTCCCTTAAAATCTCTTTTATACTTAAAGGAATTACTTTATAATTCTCTTTTTTTAATTTTTCAAAAAGAAAAGAACCTCGAGGACATGAAACAATACTTTTTACTCCTTTTTTTAAAAGATATTTATTTAAAAGGTAAACTTGATTTTGTCCTCCTCCAAAATACTTTTCACCATCAAGGTGAATCACCTTCATTTTAAAATTTCAAATAATTTTTTTTCATAATCCCTTATAAGTTTTTTTATATCAAACTCTTTTAATACTCTTTTATAAGCATTCTCTTTAATTTTTTCATATTTATAAGGATTTTTAAAATAATCCTTTATTATTTCAGAAAGTTTAATATAATCTTCAGGATCATCAAGTAAAATTCCTGTCTCTCCATTTATTATAGCCTCAGGGATTCCCCCTGTTTTTGCCCCTATTAAAAATTTTTTAAAAAAGGATGCCTCAAGGAAAACTATTCCAAAACCTTCAAAAGAACCTTCCTTTTCTATAACCCTTGAAGGCATCAAAAATACATCACAAATTTTATAATATTTAAATTTTTCCTCATCAAGTTCACCAAGAAAAAAAACCCTGTCTTGAAGATCAAGTTTTTTTGTCAAATCTTTTAAATTTTTTTCTTCAGGTCCTTTCCCTATGATATAATATTTGAAATCAAATTCATCCTTTAAAATATTTAAAGCCCTCAAAACAGTATCTATTCCCTTTCTTTTAACAAGGTTTGCAACTGTAAGAAGTATAAATTTATCTTTCTTTTCTTCTTTGAATTTTTCATTTATTTTGTTTAAATAAGAAAGATCAACACCCGGGTAAAGAATATATTCTCTTTTAGGTCTTACATTTTCTTTAATAATTTTTAATACATACTTATTCGCACATACTGTAAGGTCTGCTTTTTTAATTGCATAGTTTACAAATTTTCTTTTTAATAAAGATTTATTCTTCATTTCATAATAATCAAGACCATGAAAATAAAGTATTATTTTAATCTTAAAAATTTTAAAAATTAAGAAAAAATAAACAATTGGTCTTATTTTTCCTATATGAAGAAAATCAGGTTTTTCAAAGATTAATTTAAAAAAAATCTGAAAAAACCACAAAAATGTAAAGAAAATATTTTTTTCATTTCCCTTTTTAAAAGGTGCAATTATGTATTTTAAATTTTCTATAAAAGGCGGTTCCTTTTCATCCTTTGGCAAAAAAACAAATTTTTCTCCATTTATATTCTTGACAAGATTGTAATAATAAGTGCTCATCCCCCCTTTTTGTGGGGGAAAATCTTTAAATATAAAAAAATGTTTTATATTTTGCATATTTCAAAAATTTTTTCTAATCTGTTTTTATAAAGATGTTCTTTTAAAGTTCTTTCTTTACCCTTTTGAGCAATCTCCTTTCTTTTATCTTCATTTTTAATATAATATTCTATCTTCTCAAAGGCTTCTTCTTCATCCTTAAAAACTTCTATTTCTTTTCCTATTTCAAAAAACTCCTCAATTCCCTTAAAGTAATGAATTAATAAAAATCCTCCACATCCTGTTATCATAAAAATTTTCTGGCTTAAGGCTCCTTCCTCTTTCAATCCTTTATCACTTGCTATATCAAGGATAATTTTAGAGCCAAGGCAAACCTTTTTAAAATCTTCAAAGAAAACTTTTTTATTTGTATGAAACTTTTTTAAAATATCATAATAACTTTCACTTTTTTTAATTTTTTGTCCAAATAATTTTATTTTATATTTATCTCCAAAATTTCTGCATATTTTTGAAATTATTTCCCTTCTTATTGAATAATAATTTCCATTTAAAGAGCCAATAAAGGAAATATCACTTTTAAATTCCTCTTCAATATTTTTGATTTCATATTCAAAAAATCTTGCCCCTTGAACCATATGATAAATATTTTCTTTATTGATTATTTTTTTCAATTCATTTATTCTTGATTTAACTATTATAAAAATATAATCATGGTAATCAAATATTTCTCTTAAATCTTCATTAAATTCTCCATTTAAGAAAACATCAGTGTCAGGATACCATAAAATTTTCTTTTTAAATTCATATTTTATTTTTTTAAATTCAATTTTACCAATTCCTTTAAATGTAAAAAGAATCTCAGGTTTTTTATATTTTAAAACTTTTTTTAATTTCAAATTCGGTAAGAACCCCTTTATATTTACAGAATAGACTTCAAAACCCATTTTTCTTAAACCTTTTATTATTTCAAATCCTGTATTTCTTTTCTTTCTCAAATCAGATAGAAAGAGTATTTTCATTTCTTTTAAAGGCAAAAAGAATACCTGCTATATAAAATAAGAGCATCATCAGTCTTTTATTCCAGAATGTATCATTTAAAAAGCCAACAATCACAAGGATTATTAAAGAAATAATAAAAAGATTTATCCCTAAAATATAAAAATCTGTATTTTTAAAATATAATATACTTTTATATATTTCAAAAAAGTAGATAAACAAAAGATAGAGATATATTAAAAGTCCAAAAATACCAAAACTTACTAAAATTTCAATGAAAGAATTGTGTAAATTTGGAAGGTTCATATACATATTTAACCTTTCGGTTATAAACCTTTTTGAATTTCCAAGTCCGATGCCAAAAAATTTATAATCTGTTTTTAAAATTTCTATTCCCATTTCCCAGTGTTTTATTCTCTCTTTAATTTCCTCTATATCTTTTATATAAACTCCTATCCCTTTCCCCTTAAAAAAGAGTGGCTTTACTCTTTCATAAAAAACAGGTATTTTAAAAAATGAAATAATCGTGATAATAAAGATTAAAATTGTAAAAAGAATAAAAATTCTCTCCTTATGGAAAATTATCATGAAGATTAGAAAAGAAATTATAACGGAAAAAATCTGTGCTCTTGAACCTGTTAAAATCAAAGAGAAAAAGGTAAGGATTAAAAGTAAAAGGGTAAACAATTTAAAAATTTTATTTTTTGTATAAGTTATATAAAAAATTTGAGTGAAAAAGGCTATTATTAAAAAATTTGAATAAAACTGATAATAACCCCAGAGTGCTTCAACCCTGTAAAGTTTGCCATGCTTAAACTTTTCAAATATTGAAAGAGAAATGTTTATGAAAACAGTTATAAGAAAAAATAATAAACATATTCCAAAAAATTTCTTATCCTTTGGGAATGTATTCATTGCTATTATCATTCCTAAAAATCCTTTAAAAATAGTTATTTCCCTTAAAGAAACTTTTTTATCATATCCAGAAAAAGAAGAAATTAAAAATATTAAAAAAAATAAAAAAATTGGAAAATAAAGTTTTGATTTAAATATTTTTTTAAAAATGATGAGATAAATAATAAAAGAAATTAAAAGCAGTGTTATGACTAAATTTGCCACACTATAAGAGATAGGAATGGAAAGGAAATATATAAAAAAAAGAGGATAAAGTGTATACTTAAATATTTTTTCTTTCATTTTTAGTTATATTTTAATTATAAAGGAAGCAAATTTTTTGTTTGAATTATTCTAAAAAAATAATTTTCTTTATCTCTTTTTTATCTTTCATAAAATAAATGCCCTTTTTATAAACCTTCTCCTCTAACCTGCCTGTTAAATCATATAGAATACATCCTTTTATATCTTTAAATATATTCTTATGAATTATATAACTTCTAAATTTTAATTTCTTTTTCTCCTTAATATTCACATAGTTTGTCTTTTTAGTTAAAATAGTTACATTGTCTACATAACATCTGTAGTTTCCGATTTCTGAATTTGGATTATCATCATAGACAAAATAAATTTTATCAATTTCTTTACCCAAAAGGGGATAAAGGTCAACTTCAATATACCACCAATTTCCTGTAGGTTCTGTTCTTTGTTCTGGATGCATTTTAACTTCATTTTGATCAATACATTCTGAATTCTGGAGCTCTATTCCATCAGATGTTATTATTCCAAGCATTAGATGGATTTTCTGATAAAGATAGATAAAATAGGTTAAAAATGTGCCTTCATCAATAGTTATATTGGGGATATCAAAAAGCAAATATTTGCAGTATGAATTCTGTGTGGAACTTATATCCTCTCCTGCAACTCTTAAATAGCGATTTCCATAAAAAACAGGAACCCCAAACTCCTGCGCAACCACACCTGCTTCTGGATTTGGAGCATTTCCGTATCCATCAACCCATTCTTTTGCAATAATTGAATCAGCAAATGGCAAAGGTTCACCATTTTCAAAACTCGTATAAAATAATATGCTTTCATTTTCACCAACAATATAATTTAAAGTATTTAATAAATCAAATTCATAACCCTTATAAGTATAGCCCTGTGTATAAGCATATCCTGAAGGACTTGTATCCTTGGAACAAGTATCAGTAAGAATTGTTGGTTCAATCTGTGTATCTTCATGCCATTCATTCCAGGAAGTGATCATTATCCATCTATTTATACCTTCATCTAAATGTATTCTTGCTGTTATAAGAGAACGCCTGAATGTAGTTGTATGGTCCCAATTCTGTTTATATTGATCAGGAATTACATAATGGTTTGCCCATAATCTTACAGCCCTATCATTAAATCCAGGCATTGCATTTGGAACAAATTTTACACCTAAGGAATTTGCTACCTCTTTATATTCTTTAAATTTTGCACTGACATTTTTAAGAAAATTTGTATTTGAGGGATACCCTGCGTATTGACTTGGACCATGCATGTTATAACTTGTTATAGCATCTAAACAGGAAATCCTTGCAGAATTAGGAGTTCCCCAGTATACCTCGTCTCCTACTAAGAATACATTATAACCCATATTTTGTAAAAGATTTCTTACAGAATCTATTGCTCCTGAATAGTTTCCGGTGAATGTTCTTGTTAAATAAATGAAGACAACAGGTCTTCCATTGTAATATAAATAATTTGGTTTGTTGAAATAGTTCTGAGCAATATACAAGAAATCTGAAATAAATTTGTTAAAAATAGCCGGGTTATCAAAATTGATTGGTGGTTGACTTAATATCGTAGACTCATAAAAGATTGCATACTTTAAATTGCTTCCCACAAATGCAGGAGAAATATAATTTAATATTGTATAATCTTCCCAGCTTCCCGGACCCCACCATGATATAACCCAGAAATCAATACCATTATTTAATGACCAATTTATATGATTTTGAATCACATTAAAATCTCTTGAAGAATATTCACCTAAATAAGGAGGTTGGTAAATTACAAGTTTTTTTCTTAAATATCCGTCTTGCCAGTGCCTATTATAATCATACCAAGGATAATAATAAACCCCAACAAAATAGTTTTCAGCATGAAGATGAAGATAAAAAATAAAACATAGGATAAAAATTTTTAATTTTTTCATTTTTCCCTCCTTTTCAAATATTTAATTATAAAAAAACAAGAAATTAATTTCAAATAAAATGTGAACTATAAATTTTAAATTAAGGTAAAGACAAATAATCTATTTGACAAATAAGTATGCAAAACAGTATAATTTGTAATTCAAAGTAATTGAATTAATTTTAAAGTTATGGAAATTAAAAAACTTGACCCTATCATTCATGAAAAGACAAGGTTTTTAATTTTGCTCTTTCTTTTAAAAAACAAAGAAGTGGATTTTAAATTTTTGAAAGATGCAACACAAACAACAGAAGGCAATCTTTCTTCTCATTTAAAAGTTCTTGAAGAAAATGGATTTGTAAATGTTAGAAAGACTTTCATTAAAAAGAGACCAAAAACCTTTTATACCTTAACAGAGGAGGGAGAAAGAAGGTTGATTGAATACATTAATAATTTAAAACATATTTTAAAAAAAATAGGGAGGTGAAAAATGGAAAAAAAAGAAATAAATGAAATATTTGAGGTGCTGGATATACTTAAATTATTTGCGATAAAAGGCAAGGAAGAATTAAAAGAATTTGCAATTTATATGATATCCTTTGGTTTCTGGACAGGAATAAATACTTTTCTTTCTCTTTTCACTAAATATTCTTTATGGTTTATAACTTTACCGATCGCCTTTTTTATTTCTCATATAAATGTTGCAGGTTTTTTAATTTCCCTTATTGTATGGGGGGTCATCTTTTTGTTTAACCTATTCTTAGTTCATTTTATTTCTATCAAATTTCCTTTGCTCTTTCTCTTTTTATACATATCTTCTTTTGTTATAGGAGTAAATTTTATTTATAGATATAGGTTTTATAAAAAGAAAGAAAAAGGTTTCATACATAGTTATCCAATAATCTCTACAATTGGGATATTCTGGGGTATTATATTTGCAGGCGCCATAATTTTTTTCCTTGCAAGTGAAAAAATCTTCGGGATTGAGAATATAGATTATCTCTCAATTCTCTTCTTTTCTTATGCTCTATCTGTTGCCTTTCTAATTTCCGGATTAATTGCCCCATTCTTTTATTTTCTTTCGATTATTTCTTTTATAGTAATTCCAATTACTTTGATAAAAAGTGTGTATCTTGCTGCATTACTTTATGGAGTTTTAGGAATTTTGATGGGTATTTACGGAGTATACTTATGGAAAAAATAAAACCTATTGAACAAAAAGAAAGGATTGAAGTAATAGATATTTTAAGGGGGTTCGCACTCTTTGGAATCTTGCTTGTGAATATGAAATTGTATAATCATCCAATACAACTTTTTATTTTACCTTCAAAAGAAAATTTGCCAATAAATAAATTTTTAGAATTTTTTATAAAACTACTTGCGGAAGGGAAATTCTATTCTCTTTTTTCATTTTTATTTGGTGTCGGATTTTATATTCAATTGAAGAGATTTGAAGAAAAAAATATTTCTTTTAACTCATTTTATATAAGAAGGCTTTTTATTCTTCTTTTAATAGGAATCTTTCACGGTATTTTAATATGGCCAGGAGACATTCTCTCACTTTATGCAATAGCCGGTCTTTTTTTATTAATTTTCAGGAAAATTTCAAATAAATGGCTAATTTTTATCTCAATAATTTTACTCTCAATTTTGCCTCTTTTCTTCCTAATGGGGGCATTTGGAATTAAAATGGTAAAGATTTATGAACCTGAAAGTATGAAAAAAATAGAAGAATCTGCAAATATTTATAGTAAAATGGTTGAAAAAAGTTACATAGTATATTCAAAAGGAAATTTTTTTGAGATAACAAGACAAAGAATTCATGACTATTTTTCTTTTACTTTCTTTGGAAATTTTTTTGTTTCCTTAAATGTTATAGCAATGTTTTTATTAGGTATTTATTTTATAAGAAAAAATATTTTTCAGAACATAGATAATAATCTTTCTTTTTTAAAAAAGATTTTGATTTTTGGAATTCTAATTGGTATACCTACCAATATTTTATATGCTTATATAATCAGATTTATCCCTAAAAATATCCCTACTTTCAACTTATTTCTTGCCTTTTTAGGATACAGTATAGGTGCTCCTTTACTTTGCCTTTTCTATATTTCTTTAATATTGATCTTATATCGCTATGAATGTGTTAAAAAACTTTTAAAACCTCTTTCAGCAATGGGTAAACTTTCCCTTTCCAATTATCTACTTCAATCCATAATATGCACCACCTTATTTTATGGATACGGAGGAAAACTTTTCGGAAAATTAGATGTATTTTATGGTTTGATTATAACTTTACTTATTTTTTTATTTCAACTCATTATAAGCAATTTATGGATTAAGAAATTTAAGTTTGGACCTTTTGAATATATATGGAGGGTTTTATCATATAAAGCAATAAGATTTTAATTGTTATCTTATAATCTTTTTCTTTATTCTTAAACACTTAAATGAAGAAAGAAATTTTTATTTTATCCTTTGTTAGGATGCTAACTGCTGCAGGTTATGTTATATCAGTCCCCTTTTTAAATATCTTTCTTTATAATGAAAGGGGAATCCCAATGAAAATAGTTGGTCTTTGTATTACTGCTGCAGCCTTAACTGGTTCAATATTAAGGATATATTCAGGGAGATTAATAGATAAATTCTCTTCAATTCTTGTTATGAATCTTGGACTTATTTCAAGAATTTTAGCATTTTTATTATTTTCAATACTTGTTCTTTTTCCATCACCAGTTTATCTTTTTTTCTTTGCCTTTCTTTTAAATTCAATAGGTTTTTCCTTTTATGGAACTGCTTCTGATACATATGTAGGAGAATATATAGAAGAAAAAGAAAGGCCGAGAAGTTATGGAATAATAAGAATAGGTGCTAATATTGGCTGGGGAATAGGACCATTACTTGGTGGATTTTTATCAAACATTTCCTATTTCCTTCTTTTTCTAATATCAACTTTTCTTGCTATTATAGGTTTTTTAATAAATTTTATTTTTGTAAAAGGGAAAAGGGATAAAAAGAAAAAAATATTAAACAATAGTAATTTTAAAAATATTTTAAAGGACAAAAATTTTTTAATTTTTTTAATTGCCTCATTTTTAATTTTTTTAGTTGTGGGTCAACTTATTTCTTCCTTACCTGTTTTTGCAAGATATAAAGGTTTGTCAAACCTTTATGTTGGATACCTTTTCAGTGTTAACGGACTTATGGTTGTATTTTTCCAATATTTAATAAGTTCTTTATTCTCAAAATTTTCAAATAAAAAGGGAATTATAATTGGAAGTTTTTTATACTTCCTTGGCTATCTTTCCTTTTCCTGGGCAAATTCTTTTATTTCTTTTGTTTTGGGTGTTATAATATTTACAATTGGTGAAATGATTACACTCCCCTTAATTACTACATTAACAACAAAGATTGCTCCTGAAAATTCAAAAGGGACATACCTTGGTATTCTTGGATTTTTTGAGGGACTTGGATGGGCTATATCTCCTTTTATAGGTGGTATTTTAATTGATATTTTTATAGATAAACCTTTATTCTTATGGTCTATAACTTCTTCCTTTGCAATTTTTGCAATTTTAATTTATTTTAGGGTAAAAGAAAAGAATGGAGAGAATTAAAAAACTTATAAAAATTACAATTCTTTTATATTCTATTGTGGGTCTTTTAATTCTTTTACTTACTGTTAGAAAGGATACATTTAGGGCTCTTTCTTCTTTAAATTTACATTTTCTTTTTTTAATAATCATCTTTTGGGCATTAAGTATTTTATTTGATGTCTGGAAATTACATATTCTCTTAAAAAAATTAACAAACTATGCAGAAAATTTTTATTTTACATTAAAATTGCATTTAATTGGTCTTTTCTTTAATGCAATAACCCCTTTTCAAACAGGTGGTTTTCCTTTTCAGATACATATTTTGACTGAAAAAAATGTGCAGGTTGGAAATGCAATGGTTTCATTTATGATTAAAGGTCTTTCAAATTTTCTTCTTGCATTTTTAATTGTTCCAATTGGCATATTTGTTTTTAGAAAAAATATTTTTATTCTTCCCCTTTTTATTATACTTTTTTTAATTTTGATATTTTTTATATTAACATTTACATTGCCCCATGATTTTATAATTTTCAAAAAACTTGAAGAAAAGTTTAAAATATTTGAAAAGATAACTCATAATTTTTTACTTTATAAAGAAACATGGAAATCCTTTATAAAGATGGGGAGGCTTCTCCTTTTTGTATTTATATCCTCTATTCTTTCCTTTTTATTTCACCTTTTGATGGTCCCCTCAATATTTTATGGACTGGGTGTAAAAGTAAATTTTATACAGGCAATGTTTTTGCACGCCCTTTCTTTGATAATATTTATAATGATGCCCACCCCGGGTGGAGCAGGTATAACAGAGGCAGGAGGAGCACTGTTATTTGCAACAATTGCCCCAAAATATATTCTTGGAATATTTGTTATTTTATGGAGATTTTTTACATACTATCTTGGTTCTATTGCTGGTGGAATTATCTATTTAAAAGAAACAAATTCCTGGAAATAAACATGTATAAAAAAAAATCCTTTTAATAAATCCCTATATACACGACTTTTCTGCCTACGATTTCTGGATAAAACCTCTTGGACTTTTATACATTGCAAGCATTTTAAAAAATTATTTTAAAATTTATTTTATTGACCTTCTTGATAGAAAAAATCCATTTTTATTAAAAAATCTTCCTTTAAAAGAGAGAAATATTATAAAGGATAGAAAATTTGGAACAGGAAAATTTTATTTTGAAATAATTGAGAAGCCGGAATTTTTTAAAGATATTCCAAGAAATTATAAAAGATATGGTATGCCAGTTTTTTTATTTAAAAAGTTTCTTAAAGAGATTGAAAAACCCGATCTTATATTAATCACCTCTTTTATGACCTATTGGTATCCCGGTTTATTTGAGACAATAAAAATTTTAAAAGAAGAATTTAAAAGTGTTCCAATCATTTTAGGTGGAATATATGCAAGTTTGTGTTATGAACATGCCCTTTCAAACTCCCTTGCAGATTTTGTTATAAGAAATTGGGAGTTTGAAAAACTTTTTGAAATAATTAATGATATAACCGGGATTAAAGTTGAAAAGAAAAGTTTTGAAGAAATATTTTTAGAAGGATTTCCAGAATACAATTTATATGAAAATATAAACTCCTGTGCAATCTTAACTTCTATTGGTTGTCCTTTCAATTGTATATATTGTGCCTCTTCTTTATTATATAAAAAATTCATAAGAAGAAAACCTGAAAAGGTTTTAGAGGAGATAAAAAATTATCAAAAAATGAAAATAAAAGATGTTGCCTTTTATGATGATGCCCTTTTATTTAAAAAAGAAGAGTTTAAAGAAATTCTGGATAGAATAATAAAGGAAAATATAAATATAAATTTTCATACTCCAAATGGAATTCATGCAAGGGAGATAGATGAGGAGATTGCCATAAAATTAAAAAAGGCGAATTTTAAAACAATAAGAATAGGATTTGAAAGTGCTTTTGATGAAAGGCTTAAGAATGAATGGAGTTTTAAATCTTCCAAAGGGATGTTTTTGAATGCAATAAAAAATTTAAAGAGTGCGAGTTTTGATGAAATAGGTGCTTATGTTATAATAGGTCTTTATAATCAAAGTATAGAAGAAATAATAGAAAGTTATGCCTTTTTATATGAAAATGGTATAAAAATATATCCTGCCCAGTTTTCACCTGTCCCTGGAACCATTTATTATAATGAATGGGTGAAAAGAAAAAATTTAACAGACCCAATATTTACAAATAAATCAATATACCCTGATAAGCCAGATAATATATCCTTTGAAAAATATGAAAGAATAAAGGATTTTGCTAAAATTTTAAATAGAAGAATAAATGAAAGAATAAATGTTTATAAAGAGGCAAGGGAATTTTTAAATTGAATTAAAATTTATTTTATCACAATAACCTTATATTTATCATTACCAATTTTTAAAAAATAAATTCCTCTTTTAATATCTTTAAAAGGACGAACCCATCCTATTGCTCTGTATTTTTTCAATCTTTTCCCTGTAAAATCAATAATT
Organism: Caldifarciminota bacterium; assembly: GCA_039803745.1. Lineage (GTDB taxonomy): Bacteria > Hydrothermota > Hydrothermia > Hydrothermales > Hydrothermaceae > JBDRZD01. The sequence continues at coordinate 1,409 of JBDRZD010000018.1, read as the reverse complement.
TCAATATTTTTCCATCTTTTTAAAAAAATTTCAAAGGATGAATTTATAATTGTAGGAATTATTATTTTCTTTTCTCCAATATTTCCAGGTGGAGGAAGTTTGTAATGAATATCTTCGTTAGGAGCAGAAGGATGATGAGGGTCAGAATTTTGTGAGCCTGCATAATAAGCAGTTAATGCATAATCAATTGTTTGCCTCAATCCCCTAATCCATCCCCTTCCAAAAACTTCGTCATATCCCCCATTCATTTTTTGTCCAACACCTGCAACCCATACAAATCTTAAAGTTTCCTTATCAGAAATTTTAAATGGACCAGAAGTGATTAAACCTTCATAAATTTCTTCTCCCAATCCAATAGGGAAAGGAGCAAATCTATAATTTTGAGTTGCAGGATGCCTTCCTTTCATATAGGCATACCACCCTTCAGCAACTCCTGGTGCATTTTCCCCTGACCAGATCTGATGTGCCCAGACTCTCACTATTCTTGATTCTTTTCCATGAGAATCTATCCAAAAAGTATCAGCAGGGGATGGTGGTGCATATATAAGTGCATACCCTGCATATCCCTCACTAAACCCGGAATTTCCATCAGGATCAAAGGCATAGGACAAATTCCTTGGTAAAAATATTATATTTCCATAAAGTGTATTTTCAAGAGGATCGTCCCCGTAAACAATATACTGGTCAGGAACACCATCCTTTATATTTAAAAAGGAATCAGGTAAAAGAAGTATTGAGTCATAAGGATAATTAGGCCATTCATGGGCAACATATCCATCAAAGGAAATTATAGTGTTTTTTATAGCATTTGGAGGAGCGGCTCCTGAGATATCAAAATTATAATATATACCAACAAAAACACTGTCAAGAAATTCACCTACATAGGGAATATCACATTGATCCTTATTCCATACTAAGTGAAATTCATAAAATATAAAATCATTCCATGGCTCATAAGACCATGTATAAGATTTGCATATCACTGCTATTCCTGTATGTTTTCCGGGAGGAACACGTGTGTTTGTAAGGGAATCATGCCATGTAATGATTATATCCCAATCCGATACTCCTGGTCCTTCATAATACACTAAACCATAACCCCATTCATTTTCTGTAAGATAAGAATTTCTTACAGAGATAATCCCATTATCTTTTGCTCCAACTATAAAAGAAGCACGGTAAAGATAATAGTTATTTATTGTGTCATTACCGGGCCAGGATAATCCTTGAAGGTTCATTGAAAGATGCCCACCAAGCCTTCCATCATTACTTATCCAGTTCCATACCTCACCAATATTTTGATTTTGAATAAAAAATATAAGAATCAAAATTTTCATTTTCCCCTATTTTAAAATTAAAATCTTCATAGTTTTCTTATCTTTCTTTAAAAAAAACAATTCCCCTTTTTT
>JBDRZD010000017.1:27899-30877 GCA_039803745.1 Caldifarciminota bacterium | reverse complement strand
TTCAGAAAAAGAAGTATAACCTCCAAAAATTTCATCTCCACCAATTCCTGAAAGGCATACTTTCATTCCATTTTCCCTTGCAATTTTTGAAACAAAGTATGTATTAAATCCGTCAATTGTTGGTATATCCATAAATTTTAAAAATCTTTCAATCTCATTTTTCATAGAGAAAGAAGTGATTAAATTTTCAAAATGCTGTGTTTCAAATTTCTTTGACATAATTCTTGAAAATTTCCTTTCATCAAATTCTTTTTCATCAAATATTATTGAAAATGTCTTTAAATTATTCTTATTATTTTTTCTTGCAAAATAAACCAATATAGAGGAATCAAGCCCACCTGAAAGAAAAACACCTACAGGAACATCTGAAACAAGATTTTTTTTAATACTTTCATCTAAAATATTGTATAAATTTTCTTTTAATTCCTTATAATTTTTTGATAAATTTTTTCTATTTATATAATAATATTTTTTTATTTCAATTTTTTTGTCTTTTAAAATCAAATAGCAGGATGGTTTTAAAAGTTTTATACCTTTAAAAAGTGTATGGGGGAAAGGGAAAGAGCCAAAACATAGAAATGCTTCAATCATTTCAGAATCAATTTTTTTAACAAAATCAAAATTTTCAAAAATTGGTTTTATCTCTGATGAAAAAATAAAAAAATCTTTATCAAAATAATAATAAATGGGTTTAACACCAAATCTATCTCTCGCAATAAATAGTTTCTTTTCTTTCTCATCCCATATTGCAAAAGAAAATATTCCATTTAATTTTAAAAGGCAATTTTCACCTTCTTCTTCATATAGATGGAGCAAAACTTCTGTATCTGAATTTGACTTAAATTTATGTCCTTTTAACAAAAGTTCATTCTTTAACTCTTTATAATTATAAATTTCACCATTATGGATTATCCATAAATTACCATTTTCATTAGTAATTGGTTGACGGGCATTTTCTGATAGGTCAATTATTGAGAGCCTTGTATTTCCAAAAAAAACTTTTTTATCTTCTGAAATATATATACCATTATCATCAGGTCCCCTATGCTCAAGAAGATTTATCATCTTATAAATTATATCCTCGTTTATTTTTTTCTCAAAAGAAATTATACCTGCTATTCCACACATAGATTATTTTATATATTCAGAAGTTATTTTTTTAACTTCTCTTTCAAAATATTTTTTTATTTCTTTCCAATCTACCTTTTTTATCATCTCTGGCATCGGATCATTTTCTGCATCTTCAAAATAGAGAAGACTTTTTAACAAATGAAATATATTATTTTTGAATAAATCATATTTTTTGAGATAAAATGAGAGCAATTTCTTAAGGGATAATTTTTTGGATATGAAATAAAGGTCTATAAAATCCCTTTTTTTCTCCCTTGTTGCAATAGCATCAAGTTTCATACAACCTATATCAATAAGTGATGCAATTTTTAACCCTCTATATTTTATTAATGAATTTAAAAGTTTATAGGGATAATAAAAAAAACTAAATGGAGTATCATTAATAAATAATAAAAGTGTATATTTAGATTTGTTTTCCACTTCTATGTTTAAATTCTTCAAATGGATTAAAATTTCTTGGGGATCAAATTCCTCTTTACTGAAAAAATCAAAATCTCTTGAATATCTATGACCTAAAATTAATGCGCATCCTGTGCCTGCTGCAAGATAAAAATTTTTCAGAACATTTTTTTTATTCATCTTTTCCAAAATCTGCCAATTTTTAAAAGAAATCACTTTCCTATATATTCTCATTAAGTATTTTTTTCCAGAAATTTTTTGATTTTTTCATCAAACTTCTTGAAAAGAAAGCAATCTTTTTAATTATTTTTCTATCATATTTTTTAAAAAGCCATTTAATTGCTTCTTCATCACCATATTCAAGAATTCTCTCAATTATGTATTCTTTATATTTCTCAAAGTTTAATCTCTTAATATCCACTTCCCAGAAATATTTTTTAATTTTTCTCATTTTTATAATATTTTGAATAATACCTGTAATATTTATAGTAATAATAGCCACCCCTTTTAAATGGAACATAATTGAATACAACACCTATTAAATTCCCACCTGAATTTTTAATTATTTCAACTTCTTCTTGAAGAACATCAAAATTTGTAAAAGAGTATCGCACAACAATTATTACTCCATCAACTTTTGATGCAATATACATACTATCAGAGAATAAAAGTATTGGAACACCATCAATTAAAATATAATCAAAATCATTTTTAAGTTCATTTAATAGATTTTCAAATTTTTTTGATTCTAAATATATACCTATATTTGGTGGAAAAGTTCCTGCTTGCATTATATAAAGATTTTCATTAACCTCCTTTATTATCTCTTTTAATGTAGCATTACCGCTTAAATATTCAAAAATACCTTTACCTTCTTCTAAACCAAAAATTTCACTTATATGTCCCCTCTTTTTCCTAAAGTCACTATCAATTATAAGAACTTTTTTACCCATATCTGAAAGAACAATACCTAAATTTGATGTTATGAATGTTTTCCCTTCAGAGGCTATTCCTGATATTATATAAATCAATTTATATTTTTTTTCAGGATGAGCATAAGTTATGTTAAAGGAAAGTTTTTTGAAATGCTCATACTCATAGGATGACTTATCCTCAATTATTTTAAAAGAATCTTCTTTTTTCTTTTTTAAAAATTTAAAGTTAAAAAAATCCCCTTTTTCATAAATAGATGGTATAGTGCCAAATAATGGAACAATGTTTTTTAAAACATCAACATCTTTTATTCTTGGATCAAAATATTCAAGAGCAAATACAAATAAGGCTGAAACAAAAAGCGAAATAAGAAAAGAGAATATTAATATTAAAGAAGTATTCCTTTTATTTACAGGAACATTTGAAACAATTGGCGGATTCACTATTTTGAATTCAGGTGTTATTCCTGCCTCCTGTATTCTTACTTCTTCAAGTTTTTCCGCAAAAAAAGAATA
>JBDRZD010000017.1:22979-27276 GCA_039803745.1 Caldifarciminota bacterium | reverse complement strand
TTGTTATTTTCAAGGCATCATCAGGGTTTCCCCAGTATAAATTGATCCTTGCAACCCCTAAAATATTTAAGGAAGGAGCCAGTTCTCCAGCACTCACAAGATTTTTAGAAATTATCTCTCCTGAATAAGGAATCCCTGATGAAATTTCCTTTTCCAGTTTATTCATTTCAAGAATCTTAATATTTATTGAATTCCTTATTGCAAGTGCAATCCTTGCAGGTGAATAAAATGTTATCTTTAAATTTTTATACCCTCTATTATTTTTGTAAATTTTAAATTCAACATGTTTTAAATCAAAATATTCCCCTATTTTCCCTATCCCTATAACTTTTCCATTATTTTCTTTTACTTCAAAATTTTCATCATCGGCAAAAGTTATTATAAAAGGACCTAAATTTCCATCATACTCATTTTTTATCCTTGAATCAATTTTTATGTCTTTCCCATCTTCAATTTTTAAATATAGTCCCAGGGAATCCACTATTTTCTTTAAAAGTTCTGTATTCATAATGTTTGACATGATTCTCTGAATGCCACCAGCAATTTGGTAAAAAGAAGAAACATTTCTTTCTCCAAAAAATTCTTCTGAAATTCTTTCTCTTGAAATTCCTATTTCAAATGTGGCTCTATAAATTGGAACATAACTTTTTCTAAAATTGTATATTAAAAGAAGAATAAAAAATATTAAAAATGAAAAGATTGCTAAATTTAATCTTCTAAAAATTAAATTAAAGAAATATTTTAAAGTGAAAACCTCTTCTTTCCTCATTAATTATTTTTCCAAGAGTTTTAGCCTCTTTTCAGTTTTCTCCATATATTCCTTTGCTTTTGAGTTATTTGGATCAATTGCAAGAACTTTCTGAAGAATTTCTTTTGCTTTTCTATAATTTTTGTTATTGTATTCTGAAATTGCTTGATTTAACATCTTTTCTATATCTTCTTTAGTATATGCAGGTTTTTCTATTTTCTTTTCTGGAGGCTTTCTCTCAACCTTTGGTTTTGCAATTTTTTCTGTAAGTTCCTTTATCTTTTCATCAGCCTCCTTATTTTCAGGGTCAATTCTTAAAACTTCCTGCCATGATGCTATTGCCTTTTGATAATCACCTGCAGCCTCATAACTTATTGCCCTTGACCTATGAGTTTCTATTTTTCCTTTCCAGAGAGTAATAAAATTTTCATATTCCTCTTTTAAACCGGGATAATCTGGAAGAGTATTTAAAGCATTTTCATAATTCTTTTTTGCCTCAATATAATTTTCTCTTTTTGCATATTCCCTTGCATTAACAATGTATCTTTCAACTATTTCTTTTTTCAAAACTAAAGGAGTTAAATAAATTCTTGCTTCTAATGTTGCTTTTTCTTTTGTCACATTTAATTGTGCTTCCAACTTTTTATATCCTTCTTTTTCTATTTCAACGGAATATTTACCTGGCATAACCTCATAGCCTGCAATTCCTTTTTCATTTGTATAAATTGGAGGAATTTTTGTTTCTAAAAATACAACTTTAACACCTTTTATAGGAATTTTCATCTCTTTATCATAAATTTCAAATTTTACATAAACAGGAACAGGTTTTTCCGGTATAATACCCGAATTTATACTTAAACTTGCTGTAAGGCGTGGAGAAAGAGGATATGTTGAAGAACCCCAAAAAATATGTTCCAACTTATTTGTCTGGATTGTGAATTGAAACATTTCCCTTTCAAATCTTATACCAAAATTGAAATCTCTTCCATCTGCCTCAAGAACTGCTGATAAAAATTTTGTAATATAAAATTTTATACCACCAAATATTCCAACAGTATAATCATGATAATCCTTTGAGAATATGTCAACATTTAAGTATTTACTTCTTGGACCATATCCTATAAATTCCCCTCTTCCTATTCCCGCATTTATTACAAACCTTTCTCCCATTTTTTTGGTGGAAACGAGATAAAAAGAAGCAACTTCAGGATTTCTATGCTCATAATTTTCATCTTTAAAACCGCCCTCCGGAGGTTCCCCACCTGCAGGATTTATGTATTTTTTATATGTTATATTTCTTATTCCAATTGAAATTGCAGGAATGTTACCTATCTCATCCATTATTTTATAAGAAAAATCAAGACCTATTTCCCTTAGAGTATATATTTTTGCACCTAAAAAGTATTTTCCTCCAAAAGCACCCTGAACAAATAAATCAAAGTCAAAGGGATGTGGCTCAAACTCTTCTTCAACATTTCTTAAAGCAAAAGAGGTTATAAATCCACCCTCCCAGAAAGAAGGAGATTTTGGAAAATATGCAGTTGGTGTTTCAAGTAAAGTATTTGAACTTATAACTTGTGCCATTAAAAATATTATTAAATTGTTCATCTTAACCTCCTTATTTTAAGTTTAATATTTTAAAAAAAATGTAAAAAATTGTCAATCATCTTTAAATTTCAAAATTTTAAATCTTTGTTTTTTTTCAACCAAAATTTCAATAAAATACACTCCAGATTTAAAGCTTTTCAACAAATTGAATTTATAAATACCGGGTAAAAGAAAATATTTTTTATGAAAAACTTCCCTTCCCATTACATCAAAAATTTTAATTTCAACTTCTCTTTTTTTATCAATAAATAAAATTAAATTATTTCCATAAATTTTTAAAGAATAAGGAATTCCTGTCTCTTCTTCCACTTTAACATACCTTATTATAATTTGTGGTATATATGAGGGGTTTCCAAAAATATCCTTTATCGAAATAGAATCAGGATAAATTGTATCTCCTTCACATACATTCGGATAACCACCCGTTCCTGAGGGATGAATATACAAAATTGAATCCATCAACCATTCTACTTTTTTTATTCTTCCATTTCCTGAAAGCCATGAATGGTTATTTGATAGTTTTAAAATTAAATCAATGTTTGAAGAATCTATCCCTATTTTATTTGTCTTTTCATCAAATTTTAAAATGAAATGATCATAAGGAGAATTTGGTGAAATTCCATAAGGAGGATAATCAAAAAATATTGCTTCATAAATAAAAGGGGATTTTGAATCATATGAACCAGTTAAATAAACTATTGTATCACAAGTATTTCCATTTAAATCTTTTATTTTTGTATGAATATGGATAGAATCATTTGGGAAAAATGAGGGGAGACCATTTCCATAAAATGTTATACATAATGTTGATTCATTTTTCCATATTATTTCATTTATCCCAACATTTTGATTTTGCCATGATTTTCCTATTAAATCAAAATAAATTTCAAGACTCTCCGCTGATAAATAGGGAGTATTTGTTTTTTCTGAAAACTTAAAATAAAGGGTATCATCATAATCTATTCCATTTCCTTTATAAATTCCGTCAGATAAAATTGCAAAAACTTTTGGTGGATAAATATCATCATAGGAACCACCAATTATCACTTCTCCGTAGCCTTTATTCCCCCACATATCTTTTACATTCTCAGAAAGTCTCAAAGTATCACCGGGAAAAGGAATATCAGGTCTTGGATTTCCCATGAATATCAAAAGGGTTTCTCTTTCTCCTTTCCATACTATGGAATCAAAGGGAGAAAAATGGTGCCCGCCAGAAAGGATAAAAAGAGAATCAATATTTTCTTGAGTTATTATTAAGTTTGTATCTATTTTTTCTGAAAATACAATTTCAATATAATCATCATTTTCATACCCATTCTGCTGCACCCCTCCATCTTTTGCCTTTGCAGAAATTATATAAGGACCTGTTGTATCTATTTCGTATTCTATTTTTATTTCATCAAAAGAAGGTCGCGTGCCCATTGTATCATTTAAATAAAATTCCACCCTATACTGGATATATCTGTGACCATTTTTGCATGAAGGATAATTTGTTATTAAATCACCTGAATTTAGAGGTAAACATTCTTCCCAAGGAGTTGCAGTACTCATATCTTCTAATGTATCGGTTCTTATTTTCACTTTAATAAAAGAAGAAGTGGTTAAAGAGCATGTGAAAAAGACTCTTCCCCATATAATTCCTCCATTAATACTTTCAGGTAACGCCTTAAAAATTGATGATTCAAGATAAGAAAAATCTGACCAGTAATTTTTATAAACAAAAGGTGAATCAGCCCTTACACTTATAAATACATCATAATTATTTGTTTCAACAATACTATTTGCCTTTTTATTTTGAGGAAAAATAAAAATTGTATCCCATTTATTTCCATATCTAAAAGATTTAAGAACATATTTTTCATCAAGAATTAAAAATGTACCTGAATTACCAGAATGAATATCTGTTAAAGGATAGCCAAAATCAATCCATAAAGAATCAGG
>JBDRZD010000017.1:12666-22285 GCA_039803745.1 Caldifarciminota bacterium | reverse complement strand
GGTTTTAATTTCCCTTCAGGTGCCCTTATATCAATTTTATATCCCTTTAAATATTTTAATGAATCCTGCCATAAAAATTGACCATCTCCCTTTTCCCAATTTGTCTGTATCCAGTACAAAGAAAAGATTAAAATTTTTAAAATCATGCTCCCAATTTATAAATTTTTTCTGATTTTATATTTTTAAATAAATTTCTTGCATCAAATATGAGTCTTGAATTTTTTAGAATTAAATCTTGATTAAAAACTGAATGATCTGTAAGTATAACTGAAATATCATGTTTTTTTATATTTCCTGAACTCATCCTTAAAGACTTTAAATTTTTACCCTTTATATTTATCTGTGGAATATAAGGGTCTATATAAGAAATCTTCTTTACTTTATCATAAAGTATTTCAATAACCTTTAAAGCAGGTGAATGTCTTATATCACTTACATCTTTTTTAAAGGCAACACCAAAAATAAGTATTTTTGCATTCTTTGGTAAAATACCTTTTTCATTTAAAACTTCTAAAACTCTATTTGCAGTATGATAGGGCATTGATTCATTTATTCTTGCTGCAAGATTTATAAATTCAAGGGGCATATCATATTCCCATGCTTTATAAGAAAGATAATAAGGGTCAATTGGAATGCAGTGTCCTCCAACTCCTGGTCCTGGATAAAAGGGCATAAAACCAAATGGTTTTGTGCTTGCAGCACTTATAACCTCCCATATATCAATTTTCATTCTTTCACATAAAAGAGCAATTTCATTAACAAGAGCAATATTTATATTTCTAAATATATTTTCAAGAAGCTTTGTCATCTCAGCAACCCTTGGAGAAGAAACAGGAAAAATTTCATTTGTGATGTTTAAATATATTTCCTTTATAAGTCCAAGGGATTTTTTGCTAACCCCTGAAACAACTGCAGGAGTGTTATCTATTTTGAAAACTTTATCTCCTGGGTTTACCCTTTCAGGAACAAATCCAAGATAGAAATTTTTTCCCTCTTTAAATTTTTCATCCTCTAAAATTTTTAATAAAACCTTTTCAGTTGTTTCTGGAAATGTTGTGCTTTTTAAAATTATTATCTGTCCCTCTTTCATGTTTCTTTTAATAGTCTGAGTTGCAGAAATTACATAACTTAAATCAGGAATCTTATTCTCATTAACAGGGGTTGGAACACAGATAAAAATGCAATCTGCTTTATTTATGATTCCTTCATCTGAAGAAGCCCTGAATATACCCTTTTTAAGAGAAATTCTTATCACCTCATCAGAAACATCTTCAACATAACTTTTCCCTTTATTCAGCATATCAACTCTTTCTTTTAATACATCATATCCGATTACCTTGAATCCTTTTTTTAAAAGAACTTCTGCAAGGGGAAGACCTACATAACCAAGTCCCATTACACAAAAGACAATTTCCCTGTTTTTAATTTTTTTTCTTAAAATTTTTATATTCATAAAAATAATTATAAAGTAAAGGGATATTGATTTTAAAGTTTTTTATCCTTATAATTAAAAACTTTTAAAGGAGCTTATTTATGGAAAAGGAAAAAATTAAGAGAATTTTAGCAACTGATTGTGGATCTACTACAACAAAGGCTATATTAATAGAAAAAAGAGAAGATGGATATAGATTAGTGGCAAGAGGAGAAGCGCCTACAACCGTTGAGAAACCCTTTGAAGATGTAACAAGAGGTGTTTTAAATGCCTTTAGAGAACTTGAAGAACTCACAGGAATTCAAATTCTTGAGGGAGAAAAAATAATAAAGGGTGCAAAGGAAAATAAAGGTGTAGATTTATATGTTTCAACATCTTCGGCGGGTGGTGGGCTTCAGATGATGGTAACAGGTGTTGTAAAATCAATGACAGCAGAATCTGCCGCAAGGGCTGCTCTTGGTGCAGGTGCAATAGTTATGGAAGTTATTGCTTCAAATGATGGAAGACTGCCTTATCAAAGAGTTGATCTAATAAGGAAATTAAGACCTGATATGATTTTGCTTTCTGGTGGAGTTGATGGAGGCACTATTAAACATGTTGTTGAACTTGCAGAACTTATAAGGGCAGCGGATCCAAAACCAAGATTTGGAATAGGATATGAATTACCTGTGATATATGCAGGTAATAAAGATGCGATACCTGAAATAGAAAGAATATTAAAGGATAAAACAGCCTTATCAATTGTAGAAAATATAAGACCGAAATTAGAAATGGAAAATCTCGTCCCTGCAAGACATAAGATTCATGACCTTTTTATGGAACATGTGATGGCTCACGCTCCTGGTTATAAAAAACTAATGACATGGACAGATGCACCAATAATGCCTACACCGGGTGCAGTTGGGCTTTTAATGGAAATGACCGCAAGAATGGAAAATATAGAACTCCTTGGAGTTGATATAGGGGGAGCAACAACTGATGTATTTTCAGTATTTCAGGGGATATTTAACAGAACTGTGAGTGCAAACCTTGGAATGAGTTATTCAATTTCAAATGTTCTGGTTGAAGCAGGAATTGAAAATATTTTAAGGTGGATTCCTTTTAAGATGAATGAATATGAGGTTAAGAACAGGATAAGGAATAAAATGATAAGACCAACAACTATTCCACAAACTCTTGATGACCTTATAGTTGAACAGGCAATAGCAAGAGAAGCACTTAGACTTGCTCTTGAACAACATAAACTTATGGCTGTTGGATTAAAAGGTGTTCAGCAGGAAAGAACAATTTCTGATGCTTTTGCTCAAACACTTACAGGTGAAACACTTGTAAATATGATGACATTAGGACTTATAATAGGCTCTGGTGGTATCCTTTCACACGCACCAAGAAGGGTTCAGGCTGCCATGATGATGATTGATGCATTTGAGCCTCAGGGAGTTACATTTCTTGCAGTTGACTCTATCTTTATGATGCCTCACCTTGGTGTCCTTACTACCGTCCATCCTGAAGCGGGAATGGAAGTTTTTAAAAGAGATTGTTTAATATGGCTTGGAACATGTATTGCACCAAAAGGAAAAGGTAAAGAGGGAAAACCTGTGATGAAGGTAAAAATAATATTTGAAGATGGAAATGAAATTGAAAGGGAAATTATGTATGGAAAAATTGAAAGAATACCACTTCCTCTTGAAAAGAAGGCGAGAGCAATAATAGAACCTTATAAGGGTTTTGACGCAGGGGAAGGAAGTGGCAAGAAAGTTGAAAGAGAATTAAAAGGCGGAGTTGTAGGTATAATACTTGATGGAAGGGGTAGACCTCTTGAAATTCCTCAGGATACTAAAAAAAGAATTGAACTGCTTTGTGAATGGTTTTTAGCGTGTGATGTATATCCTAAGGATAATTTTTGCGAGCTTGTTAAAAAATTTTGTTAACTGGAGGGAAAATGAGAGAGGAACTTCCTCCTGAAATTAAAAGATTATATGAAAAGTGGGAAAAGGATAAATCTTCAAAAATATTTGCAGCACTTGCTAATGGTTTAAGAAAACTGGGTTTTTATGAAGAAGCATTAAATGTTTTAAGAGAGGGGATTTTAAGAAATCCTGATTATCCTGAGGGTTATCTTGTTTTTGGGAGAATTAATCTTGAAAAAGGAAATGTAAAGGAAGGAATTGAAGCATTACAAAAAGTAGTTGAACTTGATCCATATAATGCTGTTGCAACTAGACTCCTTGCAGAAAATTTTGAGCAAATAGGGGAGCTTAAAAAGTCTCTGGAATATTATAAAAAATTGAAAAGTATTGATCCATTTTTTGAAAACATAGATAAAAAAATTGAGGAAATTGAAAAAAAATTGAGTATTCCTGAGAGAAAAATAGAAGAAATAAGTGTTTTTGAGGAAAAAATAATTGAAAAAGAGGAGGTGCCACTTGTAGAAGAAATACCATTTCCTCCGGAACTGGAAAAAATAATAGAAGAAGAAACCCCAAAACCTATTATTTTTGAAGAATTTGAAAAGGAAGAAATTCCACCATTTTTAAAGGAAGAAGAAAAAGTTTCTCTTTTAGATGAACTTGAAAAAGAAGAAGTTACCTATGTAGAAGAGATAAAAGAAAAAGAGGAAGAAAAAATAGAAATTTCTGAAATAGAAAAAGCAAAAATTTTTGAAGAACAGGGCTTTCTTGATAAAGCACTTGAAAGTTATAAAAAGGCATTTGAAAAAGAACCTGATAATAAAGAAATTGAAGAGAAAATTAAAGAGATTGAGGGAAAATTAAAAAAGAAAGAAGAAGTTGAAGAGATAATAGTGCCTGAAATACCCGAGGAAGCAATAAAGGTTTTTGAAGAAATAGAAGAGAAAATACCTTTAGAAGAGGTGGCAGAAGAGAAAGAAACTCCAAAAAGGATAGAATATGAAGAAATTCCATCTGTTGAAGAAATCGCTTTAGAAAAAGAAATAAAATATTCTCCGCATCCTTTTAAATTAGAAGAATATAAACCATTTTATGAAATAAAAGAGGAGGAGACTCGCGAAGAGATAGAAAATCTTATTGAAAAAATGAAAAAAGAAATGAAAAAAGAGGAAGAAATAAAAGAGGAAATAAAAAAAGAAATTGAAAAAGAAGAAAAAGCAGAAGATGAAAACTACAGAACCTTCCTTGACTGGATTGAAAAACTTAAAAAGTAGAATTAAATATATTAGAGAAAAAATGGATGAGTTAAAGATAGATGCTTATTTTATTTACTATCTCCCCAATGTAAGTTATTTAACAGGATTTAGGGGTTCTTCTGGATTTGTAATAGTTACTCACAATAAATCTTATTTTATAACTGATTCAAGATATGAAGAAGAGTCAAAAAAGGAAATAGAGGAAGAATTTGAAATATTAATTCATAAAGGTCTCACCCAGACTTTAAAAAAAGCAAGATTTATGAGATATATAAAAAGGATAGGATTTGAAAAGGATTGGATGCCCTATGGAGTTTATAAAAACTTTGAAAAAGAACTCAATAAGAAATTTGTTCCATGTGAAGACATTGTTAGAAAAATTAGAATTCATAAAAATGATAGTGAAATAGAGAAAATAAAAAAAGCACAAAGAATAAATGAAAAAATATTTGAAGAGATAATAGATATTATAAAACCTGATAAGGTAAGAGAAATTGATCTTGCAGCAGAAATTGAATATAAAATTAAAAAAAGTGGAGGGGAGGTTCCTTTCCCTCCAATAGTAGCAACTGGCTCGAATTCAGCATTACCTCATGCAAAACCAGGTAAAAGAATCATTAAAAATAATAAACCACTAAAAATAGATATGGGTGTAAAATATAAGGGCTTCTGTTCAGATATGACAAGAACAATATGGATTGGTAAAAAGCCTTCACAAGAGTTTATAAAAATATATCAAATTGTCCTTGATGCACAAAATAAGGCAATTGAATCTATAAAAATCGGGATGGAGGCAAAAGAAGTTGATGGAATTGCAAGAAAGCATATTGAAGAAAAGGGTTATGGTAAATTTTTTGGACATGGTCTTGGACATGGGATAGGGATAGAAGTTCATGAACTTCCTGCTTTATCACCTTTATCAAAGGACAAAATAGAAGAAGGAATGGTTTTTACAATAGAACCAGGGATTTATTTACCAAACCGATTTGGTGTAAGAATAGAAGACTTGGTTTGCATAAAGAACAGGGAAAAATTTGTAATAACAAAAACTACAAAGAATTTAATAAAAATTTAAGGAGTGAAGCATGATTTTTAGAAAGGGTATGGTAATAAATTATGAAGGGGAATATTATATGGTTCTTGATTTTCAACATGTAATGCTTGGAAGAGGTTCTGCATATGTAAGGGTAAAACTTAAAAATGTTAAAACAGGAAAGGTATTTGAAAAAAATATAAGAGAAAGTGATTCTTTTGAAGAGGTGAAACTTTTCAAAAAGCCGGCTATTTTTTCTTATTCAGAAGGGGATATATATCATTTTTATGACAAAGAGAGTTATGAAGAAATAACTTTTGAAAAGGAGATACTTGGAGATGCTCTTTATTATTTAAAAGAAAATCTTGAGGTAAATTTGCTTTATATAGAAGAAACACCTATTGGAATAGAGTTGCCTAATTTTGTTGAATTAAAAGTAATAGAAACAGAACCAGGTATAAGGGGAGATACAGTTTCGGGTGGCTCAAAACCTGCAAAACTTGAAACTGGTAAAATAATTCAGGTTCCTTTATTTATAAATGTAGGAGATACTATAAAAATTGATACAAGAACTGGTGAATATATAGAAAGGGTATGAAGAATAAGGATTTTGAAATCATAAAGAAATTAATAGAAATAATGAAGGAAGAGAATCTAACAGAGATTGAAATAAAAAAACCTTTTTTTAAAATAAAACTCTTAAAAGAAAGTTTAAAGGAGACACCAAAAATAGAAGTTAAAAAAGAAGAAATTAAAGAAAGAAAAGAAATTGAGGAGATTAAAGAAATAAAAGAAGATAATATTTATATTTTAAAATCACCCCTTGTCGGAACTTTTTATAGAGCCCCCTCACCTGAATCTCCTCCTTATGTAGAAATAGGGGATGAAGTTAAAAAAGGAGATATTTTGTGTATAATAGAGGCAATGAAAATAATGAATGAAATTGAAAGCGAGGTTGATGGTAAAATAATAGATATTCTTGTGGAAAATGCAAAGCCTGTTGAATTTGGACAAGCATTATTTAAAATAGAGGTGAGAAAATGATAGATATAAAAACATTTTTAAAGGGGCTTTTGAAGAAGATGATTGATGAAGAGGCATCCGATCTTCATCTTAAGGTTGGGAATCCACCAATTTTTAGGATACATGGAAGACTTGTAAGAACAAACCTTGATGTTCTTTCACCAAAAGATTTAAAAGATATTGCAGCAGAAATAATGACCCAGCAGCAGCAAAGAATATTCATAGCAAGGAAAGAGTTAGATTTTGCAATAGGGGTTCCAGGGCTCGGAAGATTCAGAGTAAATGCTTATATTCAAAGAGGTAGTATTTCAATAGTTATGCGTGCAATACCAACAAGAATAAGGGATTTTAAAGAATTAAATCTTCCACCAATTCTTGAAGAGCTTTCTTTAAAACCAAGAGGACTTATCCTTGTTACAGGAACAACAGGAAGTGGAAAATCAACTACACTTGCAGCAATGATAAACCACATCAACAAAAATATAGCAAGAAATATAATTACAATAGAAGACCCGATAGAATACCTTTTCAAAGACGAAAAATCTATTATATCTCAAAGGGAAATAGGAGGAGATACTGCTTCATTTTCAAGTGCATTAAAACATGTTTTAAGACAGGACCCTGATGTAATAATGATTGGTGAGATAAGGGATAAAGCAACAATGGATGTGGCTCTAAAGGCTGCTGATACAGGGCATCTTGTGCTATCAACCCTTCACACATTAAATGCTACTGAGACAATTAACAGGATTATCTCTTTTTATCCACCTCATCAACATGAACATGTTAGAGTATTACTTGCAAGTACTCTTATTGCTTCAATTTCACAAAGACTTATTCCAACAGCAGATGGAAAAGGGAGAGTTCCAGCAGTAGAAATTTTAATAAATACTGCGAGAGTAAAAGAACTTATACTTGATGCTAAAAGAACAATGTTAATACAGCAGGCAATGGAAGAAGGATATTATGAATATGGAATGCAAACATTTGATCAAAGTGTATTAAAACTTTATAGAGAGGGGCTTATAACCCTTGAAGATGCACTTCAAAATGTTTCAAATCCCGACGAATTCTTATTGAGATTAAAAGGAATAAAAACAACATCAGAAAGATGGGAGGAAGAAGATATAGTCAAAAAAGAAAAAAAGAAAGAAGAAAAATTTTTTGGACTTGACAAAGAGATATAAAATCCTGTATTATTTAAACTTACTATTTTAATTAATATCCACTTCCCCCTCCTGCCCCGCCCGTTCGGGCGGGGTTTTTTATTCAAGATTTATTATTGAATGATCACCAATAACAAATTTTTTCACTTTTCTTTTTAAATCATTCTTTTTTATTAATACCTCTTTCCCTATTATACTTTCCTCTATTCTCCCTTCTATTTCTATTATTTTGCTTCCCTCCATTATAATAGAGTCTTCTATTTCTGCTTTTATTATTTCACATTCATCACTAATCGATGTAAATGGTCCAATATAACTGTCTTTAATTACACAATTTTTTCCTATTATTACAGGTCCCCTTAAATGAGAATTTTCAACAATTGTATTTTCTCCAATATTAACTTTACCTATTATTTTAGAATTTTTAACTTTACCCTTAACATCTTCAATTAAATCTTCCAGAATAATTCTGTTTGCTTCAATTAAATCTTCAGGTTTACCTGTATCCTTCCACCATCCCTTAACTTTAAGGTAATTCACTTTATATTTATTATTTAAAAGCCAGTTTATCGCATCAGTGATTTCGTATTCTCCTCTCCATGAAGGTTTTAAATTTTTAACTGCTTTAAAAATATGGTGATTGAAAATATAGACACCTACAAGGGCAAGATTACTTTTTGGTTTTTTTGGTTTTTCAATAAGTTTTACAATTTTTCCCTCTTTAATAATAACAACACCAAAATCCTGAGGATTTGATACTTCTGAAACAAATATTTGAGCATCCGGTAATTTTTCTTCAAATTCTTTAACAAACCTTTTTATTCCTTCTTTTAATATATTATCTCCCAAATACATAACAAATGGCTCTTTACCTATGAAATCCTCTGATATCATTACAGCATGCGCAAGCCCAAGGGGGGCTTCTTGATGTATATATGTAACATTCAAATTCCATCTTTTCCCATCCTGAACAATTTCTTTTATTTCTCTCCATGTATCACCTATTACAATTCCTACATCTTTTATGCCTGCTTCCTGCATCGCTTCAAGGCTATAGAAAAGAACAGGCTTATTTGCAACCGGTATAAGTTGTTTTGAGAGATAATGGGTTATAGGTCTTAACCTTGTTCCCTTGCCACCCGAGAGTATAAGTCCTTTCATTTTAAAATCCTTTTTATATCCATAAAAGTTACAAGAAGCATAAGTGCCAAAACTATTGCAAAACCAATTGCCTGTATTATTATCTGGACATTCTTTGATAACTTTCTTTTAAAAATCCTTTCACCTGTAAATATTAATAATTGCCCGCCATCAAAAAGGGGTATGGGTAAAATATTTATTATTGCAAGTTGAACAGATATAAAGGCAACAAATAGAATTAAAACATCAAAACCCATCTTTGCACTTTCCATAGCGACTTTTCCTATTAAAATAGGACCACCGAGAGATGATATTGGATATTTGCCAATAATAAGACCCCCTACCACAATAAATGTTCTTATTATTATTTCAAATATCTTAAAAATTGAAAAGATCAAAGATTTAAAAAAGGGAAATTTTTTAATCTTGTAGGGAGGATAAATTCCAATTTTGCCAACTTCCTTTTCATCAATTTTTATTTTTTCAGGGACAACCTTAATAAAAATAGTGTCTTTCCCTCTTTTTATTTCTAATAAAGCTTCTTTGCCAGCAAGCGTTTCAATACATGCAACCATTTCTTCCCATTTAAAAATCTTTTTTCCATTTACAGAAATAAAGGTATCACCTTCAATTATCCCTGATTTATGAGCAGGAGAATT
>JBDRZD010000017.1:0-12125 GCA_039803745.1 Caldifarciminota bacterium | reverse complement strand
TTACAATTTCTCAATTTAGCAAACAAGAAATGTCCCAGTTCATGAACAGTTATAAGAATTCCTAAAACAATTAAAACGATTAAAATATTCATCTCAAAATTTCCTCAATCTTTTTCTTAGTCCATATTTCAATTTCTTTTATATCATCAAATTTTTTTACTTTAAAAGGCGCATAGCTTTCAAAAACTTTTTCAACAATAGGAATTATTTCCTTAAATTTTATTTTTCTCTTTAAAAATAAATTAACTGCTTCCTCATCTGCAAAATTTAAAACTGCTGGATACCCGTTTTTTTTATCCACAGCAAAATAAGCAAGTTCTATTGCTTTATTCTCTTCTTTATTTATTTTATGGAAATAAAGGCTCAAATCATCAAAATTTATTTTTTTAAAATCATTCTCCTTTCTTTCAGGATATGAAAGGGCATATAAAATTGGATATTTCATATCAGGATAAAACATGTTTGAAAAAACAAAACCATCTTTTGTTAAAATAAAAGAATGTATAATTGCCTGAGGATGAACTATTACTTCTATTTTTGAGGCAGGTATTTTAAATAAATAATGGGCTTCAATTATTTCAAGCCCTTTATTCATCATCGTTGCTGAATCAACAGTTATCTTCTTACCCATTTTCCAAACTGGATGTAAAAAAACTTCCTCAAATTTTATATCCTCTAATTTCTCTCTACCAAAAAATGGACCACCTGAAGCTGTAATTGCAATCTTTTCAATTTCTGAAAAATCAATCTTCTTTAATAATTGAAATAAAGAGGAATGCTCTGAATCAAGTGGAATTATATTATCAAAATATTTTTCAGGAATAATTTCGCCAAAGGAAACAATTATTTCCTTATTTGAAATAAGGATTTTTTTATTTTTTTTTAAAGCATGAAAAAAATTTTCTGCGAGGTCTGTACCACTGCATGCAAAGATTATAATATCACTTTTATCAATAACATCATTTATCTTTTCCTTTCCATATATAAATTCCTTATATTTACCACTTTTTTTACCGGTTATGAATGCATATTTTGGCTTCCACTTTTTAAAAATTTTATAAAGATTATCTTCTCTTTTATTAGCAGTTATTGCAAAAATCTCATAATCAAATTTTATTTTCTCAAGAACTTTTAAAACTTGTCTTCCTATCCATCCTGTTGCTCCAAATAAAAATATTTTCATAAAATTTCTATCTTTAAAAATTTTCTTTTACCTATTTTCAAAATACCATTATTTAAAATTTTATAATTAACATCTTTTATCACTTCGCTATCAAATTTAATTCCTCCTTGCCTTATAAGCCTTCTTACTTCTGACTTTGAAGGAAGCAAATTAAGTTCATAAATTAAATCAACAAGCAATTTACCTCTACTTATTTTGAATGAAGGAATTTCCAGAGGTGCTTCTTTTTTTCTAAAAATTTTTATAAAATTTTCTCTTGCCTTTTTTGCCTTTTCTTCACCATGGAATATTTTTACGATTTCAAAGGCAAGATTTTCTTTTGCATCTCTTGGATTTTCTTTTATAAAATTTTCAATTTCTTTATTCCATTTCCTTAAAACAACTTTATAATATTTTATCATTAAATCATCATTTATTGACATCACTTTCCCGAACATATCCTCATGTGTATCATTAAAATCTATTGAATTATTATATGATTTTGACATCTTTAATTTTCCATCAAGCCCTTCAATAAGCGGAACTGTTATAAAAACCTGTGGCTCCTGATTAAAACCTTTTTGAATCTCTCTTGTAAGTGCAAAGTTAAAAAACTGGTCTTCTCCACCAATTTCAACATCTGCTTGAAGATATACCGAATCATATGCTTGAAAAAGGGGATATAAAAATTCATGAATTGAAATCGGAATTGATAAGGAAAGCCTCTTTTTGAAATCTTCCCTTTCAAGCATCCTCGCAACTGTATATTTTGCTGCAAGTTCTATAACTTCCTTTGTAGAAAGTTTTGATAACCAACTGCTGTTAAAGAGAATCTCTGTTTTTTCTGGATCAAGTATTTTAAAAACCTGCTCCATATAAGTCTTTGAATTCTCTTTCACCTCTTCTTCAGAAAGTCTTGGTCTTGTCTTACTTCTTCCTGATGGGTCTCCTATCATCGCTGTAAAATCGCCTATTACAAAAATTATTCTGTGCCCGAGTTCTTGAAAATCTTTAAGTTTCCTGAGGCATATATAGTGTCCCAAATGGAGATCAGGCTTTGATGGATCTGCTCCATATTTTACTTTTAAAATTTTCTTCCTTTTTAATTTATCTTCAAGTTCTTCCTTTGTTACACAATCCTTTATTCCTTCTAAAATCTTATCTAACATCTTCCCCTTTCAAATAATTCTCAGGCTTATATTTATTTTTTAATTCCTCAATAAATTCATTCCATCTTCCCCTTTGTTTGTCAGTTAAAATCCTTCTTTCTATCATATCTTTCACTTCTTCAATCGGTCTTAATTTTTCTGGAAATTTTTCAAGAAGTTTCACAATTGCAAAGTTTTTGTTTTCCTTTATCTCAAAAACTTTTATTTCATTAACCTTCATTTTAGAGACATAATCATAATATTCCTTCGGATAACTACCCTTTGTATAGTTTTCAACAATCCCGCCTCTATTTGCATCAGGAGCAACAGAATATTTTGAAGCAAGCGATTCAGGATTTTCTCCCTTTTTAATTCTTTTAAAAATTTCTTCAGCAAGACTTTTTTCTTTAACTTCAATTCTAACAAATTTATATTTTTCAGGAATCTTATATTCATCCAAATGTTCTGAATAATATTTCCTTATCTCTTCATCACTTACCTTTACCTCTGAAGTTATTTCCTCCCATAAAATGTTGAGTAGTATATTTTCAGTAAAACTTTCAAGTTTTTCTATATAAGAACTCTTAAGATAAAGCCCCCTTTCTTTTGCTTCAAGAAACAGCATTTTTCTTTCCAACAGCTTATCAAGAAATTCTGCCTTACTCTTCTCATCTTTTGGTCTTGCAAAGGGAGGCATATTTTCAATCTCTTTTTCAAATTCCGGAAGGGTTATATAAATTTCACCAACCCTTCCCACATATTCAGGAACATTTTTTCTAAAACATCTTTCAACAGCGTTAAAGGCTTCTTTCCAGTATTTACTCTTTCTGAATTTTGTAATAACAATTTGATAAAATTCTGCTGCCTTTTTATAGTCCCCCATCTTTTCATAAAGAATACCAAGCTTAT
This sequence comes from Caldifarciminota bacterium, assembly GCA_039803745.1. Taxonomy (GTDB): domain Bacteria; phylum Hydrothermota; class Hydrothermia; order Hydrothermales; family Hydrothermaceae; genus JBDRZD01. The sequence continues at coordinate 8,906 of JBDRZD010000017.1, read as the reverse complement.
AAAATACTTCATCCTGAAAATAGGCATTCTCACTAAAAAGACTTTTTGCATATAGAAGATTTTCAAGGGCTTCATCATACATGTTCAGGTATTCCATTTCAATTTCTGCAAGTTTTAAAAGAACCTTATATTTTTTAAATGGATGTATTTTTATCTCCAGAACCTTTTGGTATACATCCCTTGCAACCTGATATTTTCCTTCCTTTATAAGGTTTTCAGCATCTCTTATAAGAACATCTGCATTTTGATTTAATAAAAAAATAAAAATTATACCCAGCATTTTACCTCCTTTAAAATTTAAAGATAAATCATCTTTTATAAGAAAGGGTAACTATATGCGAATCTCCTAAATCAAAAGAATATCTCAAAGCATAATCTAATAACAAACCTTTAAAAATAAAACCAAACCCAAAACATGGAAAACTTTCTTCTAATCCTCCCCTTAAATTTAAAAATTTAAATAAGTTCCATTCAAATCCAAATCTTGGATGAAGGGAAAGAAAGGAAATATTAAAGAATGAAGAATTTTTAATATTTTCAGTTTTTATTGAAAAATCAAAATTTATTAAAAGATTCTTAAAAAGATTAAAGGAAAAACCTGTATTTAAAAGAGGATTAAAAACTTCTTTTTTACCTGTTGTCCATATAAAATATGTTCCAAACAGATTTAAAATTGAAACTCCAAATTTAGTATTTTCATTTATCTTTTTCAAAATTCCAATATCAAAACCTACACCTTTTCCATTTTCATTTAAAATATCTTCATAGAATAGTTTTGTATTTAAACCAAAATCAAAATTTCTTATCTTTTTTGAAAAATTAAAATTAAAACAATATGTATAGGAATTAAAATATCCTTTGAGTATTATATCATCAAAATTATCAACTGAATCAGGATCTAAACTATAAGTATGAGGAATTTTTGGAACTTGAATGAAAAATAAAGAGATGCCAAAAGTATTTTCTTTATTTGGTAAGCATAAATTAAAAGAACCTGATGATAAAATTCCTCCATAATATGTTGAATAGGATGCCTCTATTTTTAAAGAATTGATTGAAGATAAAATTGCAGGATTTAAAAATGTAGCAGTTATATCATCTTCACCTGCTATAAATGCGCAACCTTTCCCCTGAACCCTTGCACTGTATCCAAATTCAAATCTCTCACTTCCGTATTTTCCACTACCTGCAAAAAGATAGAAAAAGGAAAAAATTATTAAAAAACCTTTCCTCATGAGATATTAATATTAACATAAAAAATGAAAATAAGTCAATATTCCTTTAAAATGAATTCAGGGAATTTTTTCTTAAAATTATCAAATCCACCAAGAAAATTTTTTACATTAAAACCCATTTCTTTCATTCTTTTTGCAGCCTCTTCAGACCTCAAACCGAATTCACATATTATTATATATTTTTTTTCTTTTGATAAATTATCTGAATATGTAAGAAGGTCAAATAAATCCATTTCAATTGCTCCTTTTATTTTTTCCTCTTTATTTTCTCTTATATCTATTATAACACTATCTTCTTCAATCTCCTCTACACTTATAAATAAATCTTCAATATCCTTATCAAGATCAATCTCTGTAATATAAGAAAAAATATAGTCAATCAATTCCTTTGAAATCTTATTTTCTTCTTCGAGAACCTCTTCTAATGATGGTCTTGTTACAGGTTTTAGAGGCGTTATCGCACAGTATTCCCTAATTTTTTCAGAAATCCTATATGTCCCAATCTTTTTTGAAATCTCTATTATTTCTGTTTTATCAAAACTTAAAAGGGGATGAAAAATAGGTGAAGATATTCCATATGCTGAAATTCTTAAATTTCTAAGTGTCTGTGAGGAAACCTGTCCAACAGAAGAACCTGTTATAAATCCTTCATAATCATTCTCTTTTACAAATCTATCTGCAATCTTAAACATTATTCTTTTTAAAACAATATTCCAGTATTTTTCATTTATTTTATTTTTGATTTCAGAAACAACAGGTCTTAAATCACAAACAAAAAACTTCTGTTTTATTCCATATCCCCATTTTTTCCACAATATTTTTGCAACATTAAAAGAAGCGTTTAAATGGGAAAAACCTCCAAGATTATAAAAAAGAAAATCTACATGAACACCCCTTTTTGCCATTAAAAATGAAGCAACTGCTGAATCGTATCCACCTGATAAAAGGGAAATTGCTTTACCCTGGCTACCAAGTGGAAGACCCCCTTCACATTTTATTATTTCATTAAAAAAATAAACATTTTTATCCCTTACCTCAACAAAACAAGTAATTTCAGGATTTTCAAGGTCAACACCTTTTGAAAATTCATAAAGTAATGAACCAAGTTTTATTTCAATTTCCCTTGAACTTAAATTTGCACCAGTTACCCTTGCCCTTACTGCAAACTTCTTATCTTTAATAAGTGGCAAAAAAAAATCTTTACCTTTTAAAAGCAAATCATCAAAGGAAAGCCATTCAAATTTTTGTGTTTTTGAAAAGGAAACTATCCCAAATATTCTTTTCAAAATTTCTTCACATCTTTCATCATTTGAATCAAAGAATATTCTTGACCATTCATGATGCAAATTTTCATAATTTATATTTTCTCTATAAAAAGCATCTTTAATGTTATTTATTAAAATATTTAAAAAATTTAATCTTGTTTTTTTCCCTTTTAATAAAGTTTCTCCAAGTCTTATAAGATATGTTTTCATATATGAAATTCAACAATATCTTTATCCTTTAAAATATAATCCTTTGGAACTCTTTGCCCACCAAACTTAGAAGAACCCCATATTCTCGCATGTTTTAATTTTTCTGCAAAATCTTTATGTAGTTTATAAGCAGCATCTATAACTTTCGAACCAAGAGGCAAAATTAAAGGATCAGTTAAATCAGGTGGCTTTCCGGGTTCTTTTGTATAAACTCTTATTATCTCAAGATTTTTAAATATCATTTCCTTTAATGAATCAATATTATAAAGGTTTTTACAGGAAATAGGTATTAAATCATATTCTTTTTCAAAAAATTCTTTAATACTTTCAAACCTTTTATTTGCTCCTTCAACATCAAATTTGTTAAATACAAGTATTGTCCTTTTTTTAGCAGGACCCCCAAATTCTTCTTCTTTTCTTACATTTTTACCTATTAAAAATATATTTTTAGTTTCAAGATAACTTTTTATTTTTTCAAAATCATCCACCAGGTCATCCTTTGAAATATCAAGAATAAATAAAACAAGGTCACACATCCTAACAACTTCCCTTTGCCACCATATTACTTCTTCACCAGTAAAAGGAGGCAAATCAACAATTTGAATTTTAATATCTTCATATGGCATCATGCCAGGGATTATTGTCTGAGTTGTAAAGGGATAATCTGCAATTTCTGGATTTGCATTTGTGAGAACCTTTAAAAGGCTTGATTTACCAGAATTTGGTGGACCTAAAAGACAGGCTTGCCCTGCCCCTTCCCTTTCAGGGAATTGAAAACCGCCACCTTTTTTCCTCTTTTTTTCTAACTCCAGTTCTTCTTTAAGTTGTGCCAGTTTTCTTTTTATCTCTGCCTGTAATTTATCAGTCCCTTTATGCTTTGGCATTACTGCCCACATTTCTTTTAAAGCAGCAATTTTCTCTTCAATGGTTTTTGCCTCTCTATATTTTTGATATGCTGCATGATATTGAGGTGGCAAATTTGCTGGCATAATTAAATTATAAAGAGTAATTGAAAAAAAATTCAATTTATATTATAATTAAAATTATGATATATCTTATTCCGATGGGAGATATAAATTTAGATTATATTGAGAAAGCAAAATTTTATGTTGAGGAAGTTTACGAGGAAAAAGTGAATATACTTGGAAGTATTTCTTTCCCTGAAAATTGTTTGAATTGTAAAAGAAACCAGTATGATGCTATATGTGTTTTAGAGCATGTACCTTATTGTGAAGATAAAGTGATCGGAATATGTGATAAGGATATTTATGTTGAGGGATTAAACTTTGTTTTCGGAGTTGCAGAGAGTATAAATGGTAAAAGGGGAATTATTTCAATAAAAAGATTAAGAGAAAGTTTTTATGGTAAAAAAGAAAATGAGGAAATTTTAATTTTAAGAATAGCAAAGGAGATAATCCATGAATTGGGGCATTTAAAAGGACTTAATCATTGTAAAAATAAAAGATGTGTTATGGCTTTTTCAAATTCAATTCATGATACCGATTTTAAGGATTATAAAATTTGTGATGAATGTAAAAGGAGGTTAAAATGAAAAATTTAAAATACATTTTTTCACTTTTTTTAATTTTATATATGTGCAGGACTGTTCCATATACTGAAAGAAAACAACTCATCCTTTTCCCTTTGGAAATTGAAAGAACACTTGGAGAAGAAGCATTTTTGGAAATTAAAAAAAGTGAAAAATTTTCAGATGATAAAAGTTTAAATGAAACGGTTGAAAGGGTTGGAAGGAATATAATTAATGCAGCAGGTTTAAGGAGAAAGGAAAAATGGGATTTTAGAGTAATTGATAATGATAAAGTTATAAATGCCTTCGCTTTACCCGGTGGTAAAGTATGCGTCTATACCGGACTTTTAAAAATAATTGAAAATGATGATGAACTTGCAGTTGTTATAGGACATGAGATTGGACATATTGTTGCAAGACATGGAGGAGAAAGGATGAGCCAACTTCTTTTAGCACAGCTCGGTGGAATGGCTCTTGAAATAGCCCTTCAAAAAGAAAGGCATAAAACAATTGAAATCGCAAAAATTGCATATGGGGTTACAGTAGAGCTCGGAATATTATTACCGTTTTCAAGAAAGCATGAAGAAGAAGCGGATTATTTAGGATTAATATTTATGGCAAAATCTGGATATAATCTTGAAGGCGCCTTAAGTTTCTGGGAGAAGATGGAGAAAAAAAGTGGTGATAAAATTCCCGAATTTCTGTCAACCCATCCATCTCATGGAACAAGAATTAAAAATATTAAAAAATGGATACCTGAAATAAAGAGAAAATATGGAAAATGATAGGAAAGGAATTTGGGAAATATGAGATAATAAGATGGCTTGGAGGCGGTTCTTTTGGAGATGTATATCTTGCAAAAGATAAAATAATTGATAAAGAATTTGCAATAAAGGTTTCAAGATTATATGAAAAAGAAATTGAAATTTTAAAAAAGGAAGCAAGAATTTTATCAGAACTTAATCATAATAATATTGTCAGGTTTTATAGTATTGATATAATTGAAAATAAAATATGTCTTGTAATGGAGTATGTTGATGGAGAATCTTTAAGGAATTTAATCGGGGAAAGGAAACTTGAAATTGAAAAAATAAAAAATATAACAGTGCAAATTCTTGATGCACTTTCATATGCCCATAAAAAGGGATTCTTACATAGAGATATAAAACCTGAAAACATTTTGATTGAAAAAAAAACTGGAAATGTAAAAATAACTGATTTTGGACTCGCTGCACTTTTTAAAGGCGCTTTACTTTCACTTTCTTTTGCAGGAACACCAATTTATCTTGCACCTGAAGGATGGGAAGGTAAATATCTTCCTCAAACAGATATATTTGGTGTTGGATGCATTTTATATGAGATGCTAACAGGTGAGCCACCTTTTAAGGCAGATAATTTTGCTGAACTTAAAAGTAAGATTGAAAAGGGGAAATACGTGCCTTTATCCCCTTCAATTCCAAAAAATTTTCATGTTGTTATAAAAAAGGCACTTGAACCTGATATTTCAAAAAGATATTCTTCCTGTGAAAAGATGAAAGAAGATTTGTTTGAAAAACCTGAAACTATAGGAGTAGAAAGTGAAATAATATTTAAAAAGGAAATTGATATTTTTGAGGATCTTACAGAAGAACAAAAAGAGATAATTAAAAGTGAAGGAACTATACATGTATGGGGGGGAGCAGGATGTGGAAAAACCACATGTCTTGCAAGAAAAGTTGCATATCTTATAAAAGAAAAAAATGTTCCACCAGAAAATATACTTGTTCTTACCTTTGCAGGAAAAACTTTAAGGGATTTAAGGGAAAAAATAAGTAAACTTTTATCAAAAGAAGAATTTATAAATTTAAATATTGGAACATTTCACTGGGCTGGTCTTTTAGTACTTTACTATGCAGGAGATAGAATTGATCTGCCAAAAGAGGAATTTAAAATTTTAAATAGAAACGAACAAATTGAAATTTTAAAAAAATGTGCAAAGGGAATAGGAAATGAACAGGTTAAAGCGATCCTTGAAGAAATACAGATTGCAAAGGCACACCTTTTAACCCCTTCAAAGATGGAAGAAGTTGCAACGAGTGAATGGCAGAAGTTCTGTGCAAAAATTTATGGAATCTATCAAAAAAAATTGAGGGAATCAAAAATTTTAGATTATGATGATATTCTTTTTTATGCAAATGAAATTTTAAAGAAATATGAAGATGTAAGGAAAAGATTTTCAGAAAAATATACATATATTTTTGTTGATGAATTCCAAGACATAAATCCTGCAGAATTCCAGTTTGTTTTATATTTATCTTCTTATCATAAAAATCTTTATGTAACAGGTGATGAGGATCAGGCGATATATGGATTTAGAGGTGCAAGAGGAGAGTGGATGCGGAAGTTTGAAAAATATTTTCCGGAATGCAAAAAATTCAGGTTAACAAAGAGTTTCAGGTTGCCGGAAAAAATATACATTGCTGCCCAGAACCTGATAAAGAAAAATAAAGATAGAGAAAATAAAATATTTATTACAAGTAAAAAAGGTGAGGATTCTTTGAAAGTAATAAAAGTGGAAAATGAAAATGAAGAAGCAAAATTTATATTTAATGAAATAAATTCACTTTTGAAAAAAGGGGTGAATTATTCTGATATAGCAATTCTAACAAGAACTACAAGTAAGGGCAGAAAGATAGAAGAAATTTTTATAAAAGGAGGAGTACCTTATAATTTAATAGGTAAAAGTGGATTTTATACAAGAAGTGAAGTAAAAGCCCTTATAAGTTATCTTGAATTTTTAGTTTCTGGTAAAAAAACATTTCTTAATTTTCCACTTGAGAAATTTTTGTTGAGATTTGAGAGAAGTATTCCAAAAACAAGGGATATGCTTTTAAGTAATAGAAAAATAGAAGATAAGTATTTTAAAAATATTTCTGAAACAATAAAAAAACATTTAGAATTTTCAAAGGAACTCTCTCCCTATGAAATTTTGAAAGAATTTCTTGAAGTTACTGAATATTTAAAATTTTTGAAAGAAAGGGATGAAATTGATGAATTTGAAAATATAAATGAACTATTAATGATGAGTAAAGGATATAAAAAAATAAAGGAATTTATTGATGCTTTAAATCTTTCGAGTTTTCTTGAACATGAAAAAAAGGAAGAAGGCGTTTTCCTTTCAACAGCCCATGGAGTAAAGGGACTTGAATTTAAATTTGTATTTATAAGCGGACTTTATGAAGGTTCATTTCCAATTTCAAGAGCATTATCTAATATCAAAGAAATTGAAGAAGAAAGAAGGCTTTTTTATGTTGCACTAACAAGGGCAACAGAAAGAGTTTATCTTATATACCCATTAAAAAGATTTGGAATCCCACAAGTTCCTTCAAGATTTATTGAGGAAATATTCATACCTTGAAAGAATTTGAAGGAATATATTTAAAGGAAAGTTCAATAATTTTAAGCGATAAAAATTTTAATTTGATAAGTTATGATTGGGAAGGAAGATGGTATTATTCATATATTGATGGATTTGGATATAGAAAGGGTTTAAATGGTGAGATATTAAAAAAAAGAAGACCATTTTTAAAAAAATTAAATAAGGATGAAAAAAAAGAAATTGATAAAAAAATTTATGAAATTTCTTTAAAAATTTTAGAAAATAAAAAAATTAAAAAGGAAAAAGAAGAAATTGATGAAAAGGAGGCAGAAATTGTAATAAAAAAAGGGGAAGAATTCTGGAAAGAGAATGAAAAAAAATTTTACGAAATTTATTCTGATATAACAATTTTGCCACCCGATCAATATCTTTCAATATATCTGCAGGTTGTTGAGGGGTGCAATTATGGAAAATGTATTTTCTGTAATTTTTATAAAAAGAAGATTTTTAAAATTAAAAAGGAAAAAGAATTTGAAGAGCATCTAAAAAAAGTTTATGATTTTCTTGGAAGAGGAATTTCTTTAAGAAAATCAATTTTTTTAGGGGATGCAAATGCAATACTTCTTCCTGAAAAGGAATTTTTAAAAATTCTTGAAATTATAAGAAAATATGATGAAAAAAGAAAAATATATTCATTCATGGATATTTTTACTGGAATTAAAAGAAGTAGAGAATTTTTTAAAGAGATTAAAAAATACGGATTTGAAAGGATTTATATAGGGCTTGAAAGCGGGAGTAAGAAACTTTTAGAATTTCTTGAAAAATATCAAGACCCTGAAAATTTAAAAGAAATAGTTCATAAATTAAAAAATTCAGGAATTTCTGTTGGAATAATAATAATGATAGGAATAGGTGGAAATAAATTTTATGAGGAACATATAAAGGAAACAGTTAAAATTTTAAAAGACTTATCACTTGATAAAAACGATATAATTTATTTTTCTGATTTTGTGATTTTTGAAGATTTACCTTATTTAGAAAAGGCAAAAAAAGAAAATATAAAAGATTTAAATTTTGAAGAAATTGAAAAACAAAAAAATTCAATTTTAAAAAATATAACCCCTTCCCCCTCCTTAATTTCTTTTTACAATGTTCTTGAATTTATATATTGATTATCTTACCTTTATAACCTTTAAATCCTTTCTATATTCACCTGCCTTAAACTTTATAAAATATACTCCCTTTGATAGATTGTTTATAACTATTTTATTCTCCTTCCCTTTTAAAAGAAACTTGCTTAAATCCCTTAT
>JBDRZD010000016.1:0-31314 GCA_039803745.1 Caldifarciminota bacterium | reverse complement strand
AGGGTCTTTCTTGAAATTTTTAAAATTTTTGCCGTTTTCTTTTTATCACCATTTGTCTCCTTCAGAGCATTCTCTATTAAATATCTTTCAATTTTTTTTCTGAAAATTTCAACTGCCTCTTTTAAAGGAACTCCCTTTGGCAAAGAAAATATTTCTTCTAACCTCTTTTCTCTAAAGGGAAATTGGAAAGAATCTAAAGTTATCTCTTTATCAGCAAGTATTGAAGCCCTTTCAATCGCATTCTCAAGTTCCCTTACATTCCCTGGCCATGAGTATTCAAGGAAGAATTTTTTAACCTCTTCTGAGAAATATAAATCCTTTTTATTGAATGCTCTTTTAAATTTTTCAAGGAAATAATTTGCAAGAATTAGTATATCTTCCTTTCTTTCTCTTAAAGGTGGAAGATATATAGGAAATGTTGAAATACGATAATACAAATCTTCCCTGAATTTACCTTCATTAACTAATTTTTTTAAATCCTTATTTGTAGCAACAATAATTCTAACATCAACCTTTATTGGTTTTATACCACCAAGCCTTTCTATCTCTTTAAATTCAATAGCCCTTAAAAGTTTTGCCTGTAAGTCAAAATCAAGCTCAGATATTTCATCTAAAAATATTGTCCCACCATTCGCAACTTCAAACTTTCCTATCTTCCTTGCTACTGCTCCTGTGAATGCACCCTTTTCAGAACCAAAGAGTTCATTCTCTAAAAGCTCCCTCGGGATTGCTGCACAATTTATTGGGACAAAAGGACCTTTTCTTTTACTTTCATTATGTATTTTCCTTGCAAAAAGCTCCTTCCCTGTCCCTGACTCACCAATTAGAAGCACAGTTGTATCAACCGGGGCGACTTTTTCTGAAAGGAGAAGTGCCTCCTTTATCGCCTTACTTTCTCCTATTATTTCAATCTCCTCTTTTTCTTTTAATTTCTTTTTAAGTTCTATATTTTCAATTTTTAATTTTTCCTCTTCAATTGCCTTTTGCATTAAAATTATTATTTCTTCGCTTTCAAAGGGTTTTGTTAGAAAATAGTATGCACCATTTTTTATTGCCTCAATTGCATTTTCAATTGAACCAAAAGCAGTTATAACTATAACTTTTATATTCTCATCCTTTTCCTTTATCTTCCTCAAAACTTCGATCCCGTTTATTTTTGGAAGTTTTAAATCAAGAATAACAAAATCAGGTGAATCTTTCTTAAGTTTTTCTAATAGATCAGAAGGGTCATAAAAAGAAAAAACTTCATACCCCTTTTCTCTAATAAACTGGGAAATTAAATTGCAAAAACTTTTATTATCATCAAGAACCCATACTTTCATAGGCTTTAAAATTTAATATAACTTTTAAACCTTTTGGCACCCTTTTTTCTATTAAGATCTCTCCACCATGTAACTCCATAACCTTTTTAACAAATGAAAGACCAAGACCAAGTCCTGACTCCTTTGTTGTATAAAAAGGTAAAGTTGCTTTTTCAATATCCTCATCCCTCATTCCGCATCCATCATCTTCAATTATTAAAGATATTATATTATCAGATATTTTGGAAGAAATTTCAATATTCCCGCCCTCACTTATTGCCTCATAGGAATTCTTTATTATATTAAAAATCGCCCTTTTGACAAGGAATGGAGAAATATAGACCTCTATATCCTTTAAACAGGTGTTTATTTTAAATTTCTTTTCTTTAAATTTGGAGACGAATTCTTCAATGCAATTTTCAACAATCTCTTTTAAATTAACTATTTTTAAATCTTTAATCCTCTGGGTTCTTATTATTTCATTAAAAGAAAAAAGAGATTCACTTATATTTCTTATTTCTTCTTTAACAGGAGAAAAGACTTTCTCAAGTTCTTTATCTTTAATCTTTATGAGAGATAAAAAGGCATTTAAAGAAGAAAGGGAATTTCTTATTTCATGTAAAAAAGAGGAGGTGAGTTCTGAAATTAGGAGAAATTTTTCTTCTCTTTCTTTAATTTCCTTTGTTTTTAAAAATCTTTGAATATCCTCTTTTTTTAAAAAACCTTTTAAAAAATCAATTCCTTCAATTTCCCCTCTTTGGAGTTTTTTAAATATTCTTTCATAGGGTAAGGAAATTAAAAAACCAATTAAAAATCCAGAAAATACCCATATTATGCCTATTATGAGGAAAAAGTTGTAAACCCTTTTTATATTTGACATATAAAGGGGAAAAGAGGGTGATGAAAAAATTGCAAGCGTATCCTCTGAATATTTTTCTATTATTATTCCCTTTTGAGTAAATAATGTGAGCCTTGTATATTTTCCATTTTTATAATCATCAAAAATTTTTCTTATATTTTCTATTTTCTCTTCTCCCCATATTTTTTTTATTGAATAAGAAGTTTGATCTATTAAAAATGCATCAGGATAGAGATAAGAATGTAAAAAAAATTTTTTTTCCTTTAAAAATTGTGTAAAAATTTTCGCATTAAAAAATTCCTTTTCCATAATTTTATTCTCCATATCCATTTGAATATTTCTGAATAAAAAAGTCAAAAGAATAAGAGGAAGGGATAAAATTATCATTGAAATCCTTAACATCCATATGAAAAGTTTAATGTTTTTCATTCAATTTTTGGTAATTCATCAATTGAAGACAGACCAAATACTTCAAGAAACCTTTGAGTTGTTCCAAAAAGAATTGGTCTTCCAGGGACAGGAAGTCTTCCTACAGGCTTTATGAGCCCCTTTTCTAAAAGCACTTTTATTGTCCATTCAGGTGAGCATTTTTTAATTCTTGAAATTTCTGCCTTTGAAATTGGCTGCTTATAGGCAATTATAGCAAGTGTTTCCATTGCTGCTTTTGACAATTTTATTTTTTTATCCTTTGAAACTTTTTTTATGTATTCAGAATATTCTGGTTTTGTATAAAGAGAAAAACCACCACCCACCTCAATTATCTGAAAGGAATGCTCCTCATAATCCTTTTTTAAATCTTCAATTGCCTTCTCTATAACTTCTTTTTTCTCTCCTATAATCTCCTCTAATTTTTTAATTGAAACTGGCTTTGGAGATATAAATAAAATTGCTTCAATTATCCTTTTTACCTCCATATCTTTTTAATAACTAAATAAAACAAAATTAAAAAAATTGAATCAATTGCAAGTTCAATAATTATAAGGTCTACAAGTTTAATATACAATATAAAAGAAAAAATCAAAAGAAGAAGAAGAAATTTAAATTTATAGGGGAATTTAGAAATAAAAGAAGGCATTCTGGAAAGCAAAAATATGAACTGGGTGAAAGAGGCAATTGAACTTGAAAGAGCAAGACCTGAGACATCAAGAAGTTTTGAAAGTATAGGTGCAAATATTATATAAGAGGAAGTACTGAAAAGAAAGGAAAGCATGGGTTCAATTATTTTATCTTGACTGTAAAAATAATTTAAATTTATTTTTGAAAGAGAAAAAAATAGAATTGAAAAGGAATACATTATAAATACAGATGAAGTTTTATAAGTGTCACTTTCAGTAAAGGCGCCCCTTTTATATAGAATTTTGATTATTTCATAAGAATCTGCTATCATAAAAATTATAACAGGAAGCAAAATAAAAATTGTCTCTTTATAAATAGTTAAAAGATATTTTCCTTTCTCCTTTTCCTTAACCATATCAGGTAATGTTGTTACTGCAATTCCAACTCCAAGAAATGCAATTGGAAGATGCATCACCCTATAAGCATAATTTAGTATTGCCACCTTTCCTTCACCCAAAAGAGATGAAAGAAGGGTTGAGATAAAGAGTATCACCTGGTTTAAAGAGGTACTTAAAATTACAGGAAAGAGTAAAAGAAAAAAAGGCTTAAGTTTTTTAATTTCTTCTTTTTTAAAAGAAGGCATAAATTTAAAAAATTTTTTCCTCAAAACAAAGGGCAATAAAAATATAAACTGCATCATTATTCCAATTAAAAGTCCTATACCAAATAAAAATGTTAAATTTTTTTCATCATTTTTAAAATAAAAATAAGAAATGAATCCTATTATAAGAAAAGTGATATTAAAAATAGCAGGAGAAAAAGAGGAAGGGAAGAATTTTTTCTCGGCATTTAATATTCCACTAAAAAAGGCTGAAAGAAACAAAAATATTATTAGAAAAAATAAAATTCTTGTAAGTTTAACAGTTAAAGCATATTTCCAGGGAATTTTTAAAAATCCAAAGGCTGTTATTTTTACTATAAATGGAGAAAATATTATTCCAATAACTACGATAAATATTGAAAAAATTAAATATATTAAAAATACATTTGAGGAACATTTTTCCTCCTTTTTTTCTTTCCATTTTATATAACTTGGAACAAAGGCAGTTTGAATTGCATTTTCTGCAACTATATCCCTTAAAAAATTTGGAATCCTGAAAGAAACATATAAAATGTCAGCAAAATGGGTTGCACCAAGTGAAAAGGCAATAAATATTTCTCTTATAAAACCAAAAACACGACTTATAAAAGTTCCAGAGAAAAAGACTAAAAAATTCTTTATTATCTCAAAACTTCTATCTCTTCCAGTGGAACGTAGTTTTTCCAATCTGACCTTCCTGGTTCTTCTGGATTTGAAGAATAAATTAAAATATAATCACCATTACCCTTTAAATCAATAAAAATATATTGATTTTTTGAAGGCGATTTATAAAACCAGGATTCCCAATCCCTAATCTCAACAGGATAGGGATTTCTTCTAACTTCGTCAGGTGGTCCATATTTTATATATATTCTCCCCCTATCAGTATATCTTCCCTTTTTAAAGGGCGTTCCAAAATTTTGATCAGCATATTCAACTCTTGCTGTAAATGTGACCAGAAATTCATTTACAGGTGTTGAGGGATCAGGATCAAACTTACTCCAGAATTTTTTCAAAAAAGTAATCCTTGCATTTCCCTCTAACTTTTTAAATTCTTCCATCTCCTCCTTGCTCGCAAAAAAGTCAATAAATGAAAGATAATCTTCATATTTTTCTAAAGCCCTTTTTTTATGCAAATATCTTAGAGAAAAATAAGTAAATTTTTTTTCTTTTTCTGCTAACAAATTTTTAAGAGTGTCTAAAAGACTTATTTTAAAAGAATACTTTCCTCCCTCAAGTGCATAAATTGGAATTTTCCCGTATATAAAACTTGCTTTTTCAACATCTTTTTTTTCCTCAATATTTGAAAGCCATACATTATTCAAACTGTCTTTTATTTCAAGATAAACAAAAAATAAAGGAGGGGGACTATATATTTCAAAATAATAATAAGCAAATGAGTCAGGATGAGAGAAAAAGGGAGAAGGAATATAAGAAAGGCTATATTTTTTAAAAGGATATTTATTTTTATCAGTTGAGACTTCTTTAAATATCTGGATATCTGAGATACTTGCCTTTGAAAAATAAGGAATTAAAAGAGCAGTATCTTTTTTATATTCAAATTCTTTTGTTTTGAGTTTTATAGATATTTTATACTCCCCGCTTTTTAATATAAAAGTAAATATATCAGCAATATAAGAATCCTCACTTTTGAAATTATACCTCTTTTTCCATGAATCAGACACTACTTTTTTTTCGTTCTTATCAAAAATGGAGACGCTGATTTCTAAATCAAAATAATTTTTCTTAAGAATTTTTAAATAATCCGGGGATATAAAATAAATAAATTCTGTATATGAAGTTGAATCATTTAAGGAAAAAACGCTTAAATCACAAATGATATTTTTATCTCCAGGGGGAGATATACCTATAAGAATCAGAAGGAACAAGTTCATATTCACCTGTCCCCTTTCTATCAACAAAAACAAATTTCAATCTTTTATTATAATAATACCATATTTCGTAAGGATAAGTATCTATTTCAAATGGGTGTCTCTCAATTTCGTCAGGTTCACCATATAAGATATATATTCTTCCCCTTGCTGTTTTATAACCTGGTATATTGAGGGTGCTAAAACTTTCATTTGCGTAATAGAATCTCCTTAAAAATTCCTCCTCAAATTCGTTCTCGGGTGTTAAAGGGCTTGGATCCCTTTTTGACCAGAATTTCTCCCAGGCTTTTTCTCTTCTATCAAAAGGTGCAAGTCTTAAAGAATCAACATCTTTTTGATCCGCAAAATAATAAAGGGCATCAACAATCATATAAAAATTCTCATCTCCAAATAAATATCTACCATAAAAACTTAATATCTTTTCAGAATATTTTTTTGATTTTTCAAAATAAACCCTTACTTTATAATCGCCTGCTGAAAGATTTTCTAAATCTATTTCTTTATTGATTTCAATATTTCCTTTACCTTTTAAATGATCTTTAAAATATTTCTTGATATCATTTTTTCTCCAGAATTCAATTTTAAAATCTTCGTCAATCTCTTTTTTTGAATAGATCTGCATAAAAACTTTTATACTTTTATTTTTCTCAACCCTATGAATCACTCTATTACTATCGTCAAGAAAAACAATGTCACCAAGAATAACATCACCTTCCCTTTTAAAATTCCTTTCCATCTTCCATTCTTTTTCAAAATTTATTATTTTAACCGAAGCCCTTTTCTCTTTCAGGGTGTCCAGAATCACAAATTCCTTTGATATAATAGAGTCTTTTGGAAGTCTTAAAACCTCTATTCTCTCACTTATTCTTTCTCCTTTCACTATTTCTCCATTTTTATCATAAAGAGCAAAATTTATTTCCATTTCAGTGAAATAATTATTTTTATATTTACTGAAAACAAGAAAATCAACAGGAACTTCTAAATATATTACTATTGAATCCTTATTTTCCTTTGGAAAATAAAAGAAATCACCGTATATACTTTTTGAAAGATTCAAAAGCATAATTAAAAATATCTTCATATCACATAAGAAAGTTTTTTAAGTTTTTCAATTCTTTCTTCAACATCAGGATGGGTATTAAATAAGTTGAAGATAAAATTTCCAGATTTTAAAGGATTTAAAATAAATATATGGCTTGTTGCAGGATTAATTTCAAGAGGGAATCTTCTTATCATAAATTCAAGTTTTTCAAGAGCACTTGCAAGCGCAAGAGGATCATTTGTTAATTTTGAAGCAATTTCATCTACAATATATTCTCTATTTTTTGAAATCAAAAGATGTATCAATAAGGAAGCAAAAGGAGAAAACATTCCAAGTATAAAATAATATAAAAGATCGCCTCTTTTATTTTCTGTTTCCATACCAAAAGTTACAAGGTATTTAAAAATATTTGCAATTGATGTTATTGTACTTACAAATGCTGCAGAAAATATCTGTATTAAACTGTCCATATTTTTTATATGGGAGATCTCGTGGGCTACAACTGCTTTTAATTCCCTTAAATTTAATCTCTTTAAAATACCATAGGTAAAAACAATTGCTCCCTTCTGGGGCGCTCTCCCTGTTGAAAATATGTTCGGATGAAGAGAGGGAAATACATATATTTCCGGTTTTTTTATTCCAGCAATCTCTGAAACTTCTTTCACAATATGATGAATTTCTGGGAATTTATGGTAAGGTAAGGGTTTAACCTTATAAATTTTAAATATTATTTTATCAGAAAAATAATAATAGAATACACTTATAAAAAGGGTTAAAGCAAAAAGTATTAACATTAAAATATTTCCTCCAAGAATTTTCCCAAAAATTGAAGAAAGTATAATTAACATTCCTAAAAATAAAAATATTTTAATCTTGTTCGCTTTCATAGTATTTAATTATAATGGATTTAATAAGAAATATCAACTTCTTTTTATCAATATTGAAAGGGTGAATGCCATAAAAATTCCTGTTACCGAGAAGATTAAAATTGCATATATTTCACCGTGAGGATTACCTAAAATTCTTGATGTCAAAAAAAATAATAAAGAAATGGAAGAAAGGGAAACCATTATCCCGATTAAAAAATAAATAGGATTTCTTCTTCTTAAAATCATAATTAAGACTCCGTTTAAGAAAATTAAAATTATTCCAAAATAAAAAACATCTATCATCTTCTCTTAATTATTATAAAAGTTCCTATTATTCCGACTGAGAGAATCAATGTTATAAGCATAAGAAAAGTTATATAATCTTTTAGAAGAATTTCGAATATAAATTCCATTTTAAAAGAGATGATTTTTTTTGGGAAAAGGTATTTCTTTAACACATTTAAAATAAGGAAATAAACAAAAAGTGTAATAAAAAAGGAGAATAGAGTTTCTTTAACTCTTATATCCTTAACTTTTTTAAGGTGGTCTGTGTGAATTGCAAAAATTAATAATGCCATTGTCCAACCAGCATATACAAAAATATTGATCACGAATAAAAAAAATGAACCCATTAAAAGATAAAAAATACTCATGAACATAACTATAATAAGAAGTGATATTATTGAATAAAAAATATTTTTTGAGAAAATTATATAATAGGAAAGAAAGATTATAATAAAAAGAGCAAAAAGAAGAAAATAATTCATCTTTTCTTTAAATTATAAAAAATCCTCCTTTTTTAAAATCATCTCCCTTCTTGAAGAAAACACAGGTTCAGAATATTCAACCATTATTAGTGCTTCTTCAGGGCATATCTCTACACAAAAACCACAGAATATACATCTACCATAATCTATCTCAAATATTTTTGCATATTTTCCTTTAGGATTTAAACTCTTATCTTCTTCTCCTTCAATATAAATTGCATCAACAGGGCATATGGCAGTGCATATCATGCATCCGGTACATTTTTCTTTACCATCTCCATATTTTTGTAAAATATGTCTTGGTCTTAAAGGCTCGACTTTTTTATAAAAATACTCAGTTTTTTTTGAAATTAAATTTTTAAAAGAAATGAAGAAAGATTTTATAAACTTCACATTTTAATTTTAAATTAAAACAAAATATCTTTTCAACTTGAAAATTCAAGTATTTTTTCTTTAACATTAAACTTTTAAAAGGAGAAGGAATAGATGAAAATGTTTTTAGTGTTAATAATAAATCAAATAGTGCCGGGGTTTAATGTATGTGAACCTGTTAAAAACACAGGATTTGGAGCCTATTTTCTTGTTGGTGAGAGATTTGGATTTTGTGCTTCCTTCGAAGTAAGATTAAGTGAAAACTTAGAAGGCGGAATTAAACCTGCTTTCTTATTTAAAAGTAATGGGGATACTAAAGCAGGGATTGGTGTTGATGGAAACTTAAATTTCCTTGTCTTTAAAAGTAAAAAAGATTACCCATTTAATATTTCCGTAATTCCTCATACCGGTTTTTATTTTGAAGAAAAATTACTCCACTTTTTCTTTTTGACAGATTTTCTAATTGATTATAAAATACCCCTTGAAGATAAATTAGAAATTATTCCTTATGGCGGAGGAGGAATGGGAATAGGCTTTGAATCAAAAGAAATAAAAGGGGAAAATGAAACAGATGTTTATCCAGGAGTTGAAGTGAAACTGGGATTTTTATTTAAATTTACACAAAAAACTTCTCTTTTTAGTGAGATATTTATTTCAACTTTTAATTCTGCTTTTGGATTAGGAATTAATTTTGAAATATGAAAAGGGTTTTATCAGGCTTAAGACCAACAGGTAAAATTCATATAGGAAATTATTTTGGTGCTCTTATAAACTGGGTTAATCTTCAAAAAGAATATGAATGCTTTTATGAGGTTGCTGATTGGCATGTCTTAACAACGGATTATAAAAATACCGAGAAAATTAAGGAGTATATAATTGAAGCTGTATGTGACTGGATTTCAATAGGAATAGACCCTGAAAAATCGGTTATATTTATTCAAAGCAAGGTAAAAGAACATGCAGAACTTTATCTTCTTTTTGGAATGCTAATTTCTATTGCAAGGCTTGAGAGAAACCCCACCGTCAAAGAACAGGTAAGAGATTTAGGACTTGAAGAAAACATTTCATATGGACACTTAGGTTATCCAGTTCTTCAAGCTTCTGATATTCTTATTTATAAAGCAAACCTTGTTCCAGTGGGTGAAGACCAGCTCCCCCATATTGAGATAACAAGAGAAATTGCAAGAAGATTTAACTATCTCTACGGTGAAACCTTTCCTCTACCTGAACCTATTCTAACAAAAACCCCAAGAGTTCCTGGAATAGATGGTAAAGCAAGGATGAGCAAATCTTTGAACAATACAATATTTGTTGATGAAGAACCTGAAGAACTGGAGAGGAAAATCATGAAGGCTTACACTGATCCTATGAAAATAAAGCTTGGTGATCCCGGTCACCCGGATGGATGTGTTGTTTTTGCTTACCACTCTCTTATTGATGGAAAAGAAAATCCAGAAATAAGGGAAGGTTGTGAATCTGGAAAACTGGGATGCGTTGAGTGTAAAAAGAATTGCATAAACAAAATGGTCTCTTTCCTTGCCCCTTTCAGGGAAAAGAAAAAAGAATTAAAAAAGAATATTAAAAGGATTATAGAAATCATTGAAGTGGGAAATAAAAAGGCACAAGAGGTTGCTAAAAATACTTTGGAAGATGTAAGAGAAAAAATGAAACTTTGGTAAAAATGTTCACAGGAATTATAAAAACAACAGGTAAAATTGTGGATGTTAAAAGTGAGGGTAAAGGTAAAAGGACTAAAATAGAATGTAAAGATGAGATAAAACTAAAAGAAGGAGATAGCATAAGTATTGATGGAGCATGCATAACAATTGAAAAAGTTGATGGTAAAATTTTTGAAGTTTTTTTATCTGAAGAAACTTTAAAAACAACAAAATTTGGAAGGATTTTAAGAAGAGGTTATCCTGTAAATCTTGAACCTGCTTTAAAAATAGAAGATAGGTTTGGAGGGCATTTCGTAACAGGACATGTAGATGGAATTGGAAAAATAAAAAAAATATTAAAAAATAGGGAAGAAATGAGGATTGAAATTGAGTTTGATAAAAATTTTGAAAAATATCTTTATCAAAAGGCACAAATTGCGATAGACGGAATTTCCCTTACACTTTTTGAAAGGAAAGGAAATAGAGGAATTTTTAAAATAATACCTTATACTTATAAGAATACAACGATTTCTCTTAAAAGAAAAGAAGAACTTGTCAATGTTGAATTTGATATTTTTGCAAAAATAATTGAAAATTTATTAAAAGGAGGAAAATAATTATGGAAGAAAAAAGATTTATATTTACATCTGAATCAGTTACAGAGGGTCATCCGGATAAAATATGTGATCAGGTTTCTGATGCAATTCTTGATGAAATAATAAGCAAAGATAAGCATGGAAGAGTTGCGGTTGAATCAATGACCACAAGAGGTGTTCTTATTGTTGTTGGTGAAATAACAACGGACTGTTATGTTGAAATTCCAGATATTGTGAGAGATGTTATTAAAAATGCAGGTTATACAAATCCTGCTTATGGTATGGATTATGAATCTGTTGCTGTTTTAACTTCAATTCAAGAACAGGCAAAGGATATAGCAATAGGAGTGGATACTGGTGGTGCAGGAGATCAGGGGATGATGTTTGGTTTTGCAATTGATGAAACACCTGAATATATGCCAATGCCAATAATGCTTGCCCATAAGTTAGTAAAAAGACTTGCAGAAGTTAGAAAAAATAAGATTTTAGATTATTTAAGACCTGATGGTAAATCACAGGTTACAATAGAGTATAGAGGAGGAAAACCTTACAGGGTTGAGGCAGTTGTATTATCAGCACAGCATGACCCTGATATAAGTATTGATGAATTAAGGGATGATTTATATGAACATGTAATAGAGTATGTACTCAAAAAAGAAAATATTAAACTCGATGAAGAAACAAAATATTTTATAAATCCAACAGGAAGATTTGTAATTGGAGGACCTCAGGCAGATTCAGGGGTGACTGGTAGAAAAATAATGGTAGATACATATGGTGGATATGCAAGACATGGTGGCGGATGTTTTTCAGGTAAAGATCCAACAAAAGTAGATAGGTCTGCTGCTTATATGGCAAGATACCTTGCAAAAAATATTGTGGCAGCAGGAATTGCAAAAAAATGTGAGATTCAACTCGCCTATGCGATAGGTGTTCCAAAACCTGTGGCAATATTTGTTGATACTTTTAAAACCGGTAAGGTTCCGGATGAAAGAATTATTGAATTTATTAAAAATAGATTTGACCTATCTCCAAGGGGGATAATAGAATATCTTGAATTATTACAACCAATTTATAGAAGAACTGCCTGTTATGGACATTTTGGAAGAGAAGAAGAGGGGTTTTCCTGGGAAAAATTAGATGTTGTTTCTGAATTTAAAGAACTTTTGGATTAATTTCCTTTATAATTAACACCTATGAAAATAGAAATGGAAAAGGTTTTTAAGCCTTGTGAAATAGAAGAGAAATGGTTTAGTTTCTGGGATGAGAAAGGATATTTCATAGCAAATAATAAATCAGAAAAAGAAAAGTATACGATTGTAATGCCTCCACCAAATATAACTGGAAGTCTTACAATGGGTCATGTTTTAAACAATACATTTCAGGATATAATAATAAGGATGAAGAGGATGCAGGGATACGAGGTTCTATGGCTTCCCGGAATAGATCATGCAGGGATAGCCACACAGAATGTTGTTGAAAGAGAACTTGCAAAAGAAGGGAAGACAAGGTTTGATTTAGGAAGGGAAGAATTTTTAAAAAGGGTATGGAAATGGAAGGAAAAATATGGTGATTTAATACTTAAGCAATTAAAAAAATTAGGGGTTTCCTGTGATTTTTCAAGGACACGATTTACAATGGATTCCGAACTTTCAGAAGCAGTTATTGAAGCCTTTGTTAGATTATATGAAAAGGGACTTATATATAAAGGGTTTTATATAATAAACTGGTGCCCAAGATGTACAACTGCCCTTGCTGATGATGAAGTAGAACATAGGGAGATAGTGGGTAAACTTTATTTTATAAAATATCCACTTAAAGAAGGCGGTTTTATTACAGTTGCAACAACAAGACCTGAAACAATGCTTGGAGATACTGCAGTTGCAATAAATCCAGATGATAAAAAAAACAAACATCTTATAGGGAAAATAGCAATCCTTCCTTTTATTAATAGAGAGATCCCAATTATTGGAGATGAAATCGTTGACCCTGAATTTGGAACAGGATGCGTTAAAGTAACACCTGCTCATGACCGTAACGATTTTGAAATTGGGGAAAGGCACGGTCTTGAAAAAGTAATAGTTATGGATATATTTGGTAAAATGAATGAGAATGCGGGAAAATTTAAAGGATTGGAAAGATTTGAGGCAAGAGAAAGAATAGTTAAAGAACTTGAAGAGATGGAACTTCTGTCAAAAATAGAAGAATATAAACATTCAATAGGAGAATGTTATAGATGTCATACAATTATAGAACCATACTTATCAGAGGAATGGTTTGTAAGAATGCTACCACTTGCAGAGAAGGCAATAGAAGCAGCAAAAAATAAAGAAATCATATTTTTCCCTACAAGTTATGAAAAGAATTATTATAACTGGCTTGAAAATGTAAGAGACTGGTGTATTTCAAGGTCAATCTGGTGGGGACATAGAATCCCTGTATATGAATGTGAAAAATGTGGTAATATAATGGTAAAAAGAAAAACTCCAAAAGAATGTGTAAAATGTAAATCTAAAAAAATAAAGCAGGAGGAAAAGGTTCTTGATACATGGTTCTCCTCGTGGCTCTGGCCATTTTCAACGATGGGATGGCCAAAGGAAACAGAAGATTTTAAAAAATTTTATCCAACAGATACCCTTGTAACAGGATGGGATATACTATTTTTCTGGGTCGCAAGAATGATAATGGCAGGTATTGAATTTACAGGTAAAGTCCCATTTAAAAATATTGTTTTAACAGGAATGGTAAGGGATGAAAAAAGGAGAAAACTTTCAAAAAGTCTTGGAAATTCCCCTGACCCCCTTGATTTAATCAAAAAATATGGAGCAGATGGGGTAAGATTCTCCATGTGTCTTATAACTCCTGAAGGACAGGATGTCCTCTTCTCTGAAAAAAAGATGGAAATAGGAAGAAATTTTGCAAACAAGTTATGGAATGCCTCGAGACTTTTATTCTTAAACTATGAAAACGAAATATCCTTTGACAAAAATAAACTTTATATTGAAGATAAATGGATTCTCTATTCTCTTGACGAACTCATAAAAAATGTTACAAAAGACCTTGAGAATTTTGCTTTTGTTGATGCAGCATGGAAATGCTATAAATTTTTCTGGAATGAGTATTGTGACTGGTATCTTGAATTTATAAAGGATAGATTTAAAGATAAGGAAAAGAAAAAATATGCCCTTTATATAGCCTTTTATGTTATTGAAAAATTTTTAAGAATTTTGCATCCCTTTATGCCTTTTATAACAGAAGAGATATGGCAGAAATTACCTTTCCCAGATAAAAAAGAAAGTATAACAATTTCTGAATGGCCAGCTCCTTCAGGATTTTCATATAAAGAGGAATATGAAGATTTTGAATTCATCAAAAAGATGATAACTATTATAAGAGAAATAAGAGGAGAATATAACATTCCAATAAATCAAAAACTCAACCTCTTTTTAAGATGGCTCGGGAGTTCATCAAAAAAGAATATTTTTATTGAAAGAATAGAAGAAATTAAAAGACTTTCATTTATTAATGAGGTGGAATTTATAGATACACCGATAAAAAAATGTGCCTTCGCAACCTGTGAAGGGGTGGAAATATATATTCCTATTGAAGGAATAGTGGATATTGAAAAAGAAAGGAAGAGGATTGAAAATGAGATTGAGGAATTAAAAAAGCATGTGAATAAAATAAAAAAGAGATTGATGAGTGAAGATTTTGTGCAAAAAGCACCGAAGGAAATTGTGGCACTTAATGAAAAAAAATTGAATGAGTTTAATGAAAAAATTGAAAAGTTAAAAATTTATTTGGAGCATCTATGAGCCCTTATAAGTTTAAAGATATGGAAAGTTTTATAAAGGAATTGCCTTTACAGATAAAAGAGGGGCTCAATTTAGAAGTTTATAATAGAAAGGATTACGGAGATATTAAAGGGATTGTTTTATGTGGAATGGGTGGCTCAGGTATTGCAGGAGATTTACTTAAAAGAATTTCAAATATTCCATTTTTTGTATTCAAAGATTATAAAGTTCCTGAAGAATATATAAATGAAGATTTTTTATACATATTTGTAAGTTATTCTGGAAACACAGAAGAAACAATTGAAAATTTTGAAAAATTAAAGGATAAAAAATCCCTTGTTGTCACATCAGGTGGAAATTTACTTAGAAGGGCAAAAGAACTCAACATCCCCTTTATAAATCTTCCAGAGGGTTATCCACCAAGATGTGCACTTGGATGGATATTTTCCTCTATTTTTTCATTTTTGGAAAAATATTTAAAATTTAATAAAAGGGATTTAATTGAAACTTCAAAATTTATTGAAAAAAAAGTAAAAGATTATTCAAAAGAAGAAGGAAAGGGTTTTGATATCGCTTCAAAAATTTATAAAAGACTTTTATTTATTTATACTCCTGATGAATATTTCCCTTGCGCATTAAGATGGAAAACCCAGATAAATGAGAATGGTAAAACTTTCTGTCATATTGATATTCTTCCTGAAATGAATCATAATGAAATTGTTGGCCTTTGCCATCCAGAGGATTTACTTGATTCAGGATGGGCAATTTTTATAAAAGGTCCTGATATCCACAAAAGAAATTTAATAAGAATAGAAGAAACAATAAAACTCATTCAAGATGTATTTGTTGGTATAAATACTATTGAGCCTGAGGGTAAAAATTATCTTGAAAGAATATTTGATTTGATAATTCTTGGAGATTTTGTAAGTTATTTTATTGCAAGGTTTTACAAAGAAGACCCATTTGAGATAAAAAGGATTGATTTATTAAAGGAAAGGATGAAAGAAAAATGATATTAATATTACCAACTGCTGGAAAGGGAACAAGATTAAGACCCCATACTTTAATAATACCAAAACCACTTTTAAAATTTGCAGGAAAACCAATGATCTTTCATGCAATTGATTCTTTAATTTCGCTTCCAATCGAAAAAATAATTCTTGTAATATCAAGGGATGGAGAAGAAGTATTTAAAAGTGTTAAGGAGAATTATAAAATTCCTGTTGATTTTGTAATTCAGGAAGAACCTCTTGGTCTTGCCCATGCAATTTTTCTTGCCCTTGAAAAAGTTAAAAAAGATGAGGAAATTTTAATTCTGCTTGGTGACACAATAATTGAATCGGATTTCAAAAATTTTAATGAAAACTTTATAGGACTTTATCCTGTAAATGATCCATCAAGATTTGGTGTTGCTCTATGTGAAGGAGAAAGAATAATAAAACTTGTTGAAAAACCAAAAGAATACATTTCAAACTTAGCAATTGCAGGAATATATTTTTTTAAAAAACCCTTTGAATTGAAGGAAGCGATAAAAGAGATTATTGAAAAGGATATAAAAACAAAGGGAGAATATCAATTGACAGATGCAATAGAACTTCTTATTGAAAAAGGAATTTATATAAGAAAAGAAGATATTAAAAAATGGCTTGATTGTGGAACAAAGGAATTTTTACTTTCAACTCATAGAGAGATATTAACAAAAAATACAAAGAATCTTGGTAAAATAGAAAATTCTCTTATAATAAAGCCATGTTATATTGAAGAAAATTCCTTTATAAAAGATTCAATAATAGGACCTTTTGTTTCAATTGGAAAAAATACAAGAATAGAAAATTCAATAATTAAGGATTCAATAATTGGTGAATTCACAGAAATATACAGTTTAAATATAAAAGATTCAATTATAGGTAATAACGCAAAGATTTCAGGGAATGAAAGGGAATTAAATATAAGTGATTTCTCAGAAGTTAAATTTTAATATAATTCCCTTATATAAGGAATTTTTAGAATTTCTTGAAAAAGAGGATTTTGAAAAAATTAAAAAGGAGTATTTTGAAAAATATGAGTATTATTTTAAAAAATTTTGTAAAAGATGGGAGTTTTTAAAAAAGGAAGAAATATATGAAAGAATTAAAAAAGCAAAAATTTCTCATTATTCAAATGTTTTAGATTTTGACAAAAATTTTTATCCCCATTTAAATGAGTATTTAAAAGAAATAGAGGGAAAAATTATTATGGATATTGAAGGTAAAATCA
Organism: Caldifarciminota bacterium; assembly: GCA_039803745.1. Lineage (GTDB taxonomy): Bacteria > Hydrothermota > Hydrothermia > Hydrothermales > Hydrothermaceae > JBDRZD01. The sequence goes on along the minus strand of JBDRZD010000016.1, from coordinate 14,212 downwards.
TTTTTTATATTGGATTTTTCTGCCCTGATGGGAAAACAGTTTTTGATAAAGAAATTTTAATTGGAATTTCAATTGATAGAATAAATGACATAAGAAATTTACCAGTAATAATTGCCCATGAAATAGGTCATGCGCAAAGAAGAAAGATTTTCCCTTATAAAGAAGAAAATTTTGAAGAATTATTTTTTTCAGAAGGGATTGCTTTTTATTTTTCACATCTTGTTTTTCCTTATATAAAAATTCATAGAAATTTATTTATCAAAAGGGGAGAATATTCGTACATGATGAAAAATTTTAAAGAGATGTTAAAAAATTTAAGAGAAATAGAAGGTGAATTTTTAAATTTTTTATCCTTTTATTATATAAAATTTCTTGTTGAAAATTTAAATATTCCCTTTAAAGACATAATTTCAATGGAAAGGATGCCAATCCCTTTAAAAAAATTTTTAAAGGAAACTTTGTAAGGATTTTCCCCTTTTCTCATAAATAAAAAGACCTATGGCACCAAGAACTCCTGAATCTTCTGAAATACTTGATACTTTTATCTTTAAATTTTTTAAAAGATGAGAAAATGCATTTTCTTTTAAACTGTTTAAAAAACTCTCTTTAAATAAATCATAACTTTTTGATATTCCACCTGTAAATATTATTGCTTCTGGATTGAAAATGTTTACCAGATTACCGCAGGCAATACCAAGAGAAAAACCCATCAAATCAAAAACTTTTTTATACTTCTCAATCCCTTCTTTTGCCCTTCTTGCAATCTCTTCAGGTTCAACATTTTCTCTTAAAATCTTTTTAAATCCTTCTTTTGATGCATAAACTTCAAGGCAGCCTATTTTCCCACAATTGCATCTTATTCCATCAGGGAAAATTGTTATATGACCTATTTCACCTGCAAGCCCATCTTTCCCCCTTAATAATTTACCATTTGAAAATATTCCACCACCTACACCTGTTCCAAGTGTTATTACAATAAAATCGTTTAAATCTTTTGCAAGACCAAAATATTTTTCACCTAAGGCAGCACAGTTTGCATCGTTATCAATATAAAATTCAAAAGAAATCCTTTCCTTTAAATATTTTTCAACTTCAAATCCTTCAAGCCCTTTTAAATTTGGAGCCTGAACTAATTTACCTTTATAAATCATACCGGGGAGCCCTATTCCAATTCCATCTATTTTTTCTTTTAAATTCAAAATTATTTCAATTATTTTATCCAGAATCTCTTTTCCATTTTTTGGTGTTTCAATCTTTATTCTCTTTATTATTTCTCCATCTTTAAAAAATCCTATTTTTATAAATGTCCCACCAATATCAATTCCTATTATCATATCTTTTTTCAATTGCCTTTTTTATTCTTTCATAATCAAAATAAAAATAAGGATATTCCCTATAATATTTTACTTTTTCTTCCTCTTCCTTTTCCATTAAAACATTTATTTCCCTTTCAATCTCCTTCAAAATTCCTTCAATTTTTTCCTTTAATTTTTCATTTATCTTTTTTATTCTTTCACCGATTTCCCTTTTATTTTTTTTAAGATTCCTTATCTCTTCAATTAATTTTATTTTCTCATTAACAAGAGGATCATCTTTTAAAAATTTTTCAGGATGATGAATTAAAAAATTTCTCTTTTGAATCAGTTCAGAAATTTTGGAAGATAAATCAGAGGGATTTCCTTCAAAAAGGTAAAATGTTCCTGTTAAAAATATGAATTCCGGTATCTTTAAATTGAAAACATCTTCAAAAAATTTTTCAGTGAATTCATCATACCTTGCACCACCTATTCCATGAACAAAAAGGTCTGATAAAAAAATTCTTTGATAGATTGAAAGTGTTAATGCTTTCGGTCTTATTTTTAAATTTCTAATCTTTTCAATATCTTTTTCAAAATCAAAGGATAACTCCTTTATCTTTTCATTTTCTATATATAAGGAATTTTTATTTTTAAAAATCCTTTTCCTTCCATCTTTAATGATCCAGAAGGGAATTTCATAAAAATCATTATATTTTAAAAGAAAGGGGAAAGGCTCACCTTCTTTTTTTATATTTTTTATAACTCTATATTCCTCAAGTTTTTTATTATAAATATCAAAGATTTTTTCACCTTCGTAAAAAAAATAAAGAAAGAACTTTAAAAAGTTTTCTTCTTTACAAATTTCTGAAACTATCTTTTCCCCATATTTTATCTCCCTTTCAAAATTTCTTCTTGTAAGAATAATTGAGGAAACAACATCTTCATATTCATTCAAATTTTTTATGAAAATTAAAATTTTTTCTTTTACATCCTCTCTTATAAATTTCTCTATTTCTTTAAACCTTTCTGAAAAAAACAGAATTCCCCTTTTAAACTTATAAAAATCGTATTCTTCAAATGTTTTTTTCTCTGAATTTAAATATATATACTCCCTTATTTTTCTCCATTTCCCATCAAAAAAAGGAATTTCAATAAAAATTCCATCTTTAACATCTGAGTCATTTGTTATAAACATTTTTTCAAAATCGTTAAAAAAATTTAAAAATATTATCTTTGCCCATATCCCTGGATGGAAAATATAAGGCTGATGCCCTGAAGCAATTTTAATTTTTTCATTTTTAAATTTAAAAAAACTATAAACTTTGAAAAATTTTTCTCTTAAAATCCTGTTTTCTTTTGCTTTTGAATTTATTTCATTAAAAGAAGAACTTAAATATATTTCATCATTTTTTTGAGGAATCATTTAAATAGAAAAGATATATCCTTTATCCCAAAACTTTCCTCTATAATTATTCCTTCACCATATTTTGTTCCAATCCTTGATCCATAATATTTATTCACTGATTCAACAAGATCAAATACATTTCTTCTTTCAGGATTTAATAAAAATTGCGATTCATAACATTTTATTGCTTCAATCTTTTTTTCAAATTCCTCTGTAATATCTATTATAAAATCTGGCTCAAATACTTTTCTTTTATGGGAAGCAATATAATAAAAAATTCTTTTGGGATACCTTGGATTTCCTTTCATATCTGTTTTTGTTAATTTTGAATAAAATCTTGCCCCATCAGTTATTTTTCTTGCAGCAATATGGTCAGGATGAGTATCATCTCCCTGGTGGGTAAATATAAAATCTATTTCATATTCCCTTATTATTTCTGCAACTTTAATTCTTGCCTCTTTTGTGTCAAATAAGTATCTATTCGGTAAATCAAGGGTTATCCTCTTTTTTACTCCTAAAATTTCTGCTGCTTTTTTTGCCTCCTCAATTCTTTTTTCTTTTGTTCCAAAAGGGGTTGGCTCTCCATCTGTTAAATCTAAAATATAAACATTATAGCCTGATTTAACCATTTTAAATATTGTTCCACCAAGACCAAGTTCTGCATCATCAGGATGAGCATCAATCACTAAAATATTCATCTTCTATCTCCCTTTTTGCTTTCAAAAATAATTCATCAAGATTCTTTTTAAAAAGTTTCTCTAAAACACTTTTATAATATAAAATTCTCTTTTCTTTGTCCATTATCTCTCCTCTAAAATTCCTTTTTTCAGGATAAAAAAGTTCACAGGGAATTTCCTTTAATCTTGCTTTCTTCTTATAAACATAATACCAGACTTCTAATGGAAAGGCATAGCCCTTTTCTTTAAAATTTATACCCTCAATAAATTCTCTTCTATATGCCTTAAAACCACAAAATGCATCAGTGATTTTTAGTCCTGTTAGATAAAATATAACCCTTTGAATTAAAAAATTTACATATTTTCTATCCTCTGGCGGTGGTGTTAAAACTTTTGCCCCTTTCATATATCTTGAACCTGAAACAACATCATAATATTTAATATATTTTAAAAATTCAGGTATTCTTTTTGGAATATGCTGTCTATCTGCATCAATTGTTATTATATAATCAAAATTTTCAGAAATTGATTTTTTGAAACCAGAAATTATTGCGGCACCATATCCCATATTTTTTTTATGAGTTATAATTTCTACATCCTTTAATCTTTTAAGAATTTCTTTTGTTTCTTCATCCGAGCCATCATCAACAATGTAAATTTTTTTATTTTTTATTTTAACTTCAAAAATTTCATTTACGACCTCTTCAACGTATTTCTTTTCATTATAAACGGGTATCACAATACTAACTTTCATTTTCAAAAATCCTGCAGAATCCGCATATTTCCCTTGTAGTTGGCATCCCACATATTTTACATTCCTTTTCTTCTCCAATAATTTCTATATGTTTTTTATGAACAGTTTTAAAGTATTTCTTTTGAATTTCAAGAAATCCTTTATAGAATCTTATTTTTGCTCCAGGTGAATTTTCTTCAACTTTATTTAAAAGGCTTTTATAAAATAATGTTTTTGCATCCTTTGAATAAGGACATTCATCTCTTATATAATCAATCTCATTCAAAATTGCATAAAGGGCTGTTTCCTTTTCAGTAAAAAAAGCAAAGGGTTTAACCTTTTTCAAAAGTTTTTCATCCCTTTCAAGTAAAGGATTTTGATGAATCAAATATCCTTCCTGCCAGAATATTATGTTTCCAAAAAGGCGGGAAACTTCGTCATCAAGATTGTGACCTGTTGCAATTGTATTAAAATCTTTTCCAAAGGCAAATTTATTCATAACATATCTTTTAACAATTCCGCATACAGAGCAGGGTTTATAACTTTTCTTATTTTTCAAAATATCATCTAATCCTCTACCTTTTTCTTTTTTTAAGTCATAAATGTGAATCTTAATATTAAATTTTTCAGAAAATTTTTTAACAAACTCTTCTGATTTTTTAGAATAGTCACCCTTTTCTATTCCAAGATTTATATAAATTCCTTCAATATTAAAATTGAGTTTTTTTAAAATATATGCTAAGGATGAAGAATCTTTTCCACCAGAACATGCAACAAGTACCTTTTCATTTTTATCAAACATTTTAAATTTTTTAATAATTTCAAAGGTGATTTTTTCAAATCTTTCTATAAAATGCTCTCTGCATAATGCTAAATTTGATGCTCTTAAATATATTACAGGCTTATCTTCACATATTTTGCATTTTATGGGACGGAATAAAATTCTTTTTTCCATAAAAGGGGAATTTGAAGTAATCTTTCTATCCTGATTTTTTTAAATATGCTATTTGATTCAGAATCCCAAGAAAAATATATAATTAATGGGACACCTTTTAAATATTTTTCAGGAACAGGCCCCCAGAATCTTGAATCAGAAGAATTATCTCTATTATCACCAAGAACAAAATATGTCTTAGGTGGAACAACAACAGGACCAAAATTATCCCTTGCCATTGGCTCTTCTACAAGTTCCCTTTCCATCCACATTCTTTGAAATTCTTTTTTTGAAAACTCATCTTTTGTATTTATTAAAGGAGGAATAATTTTCCCGTCCTTATGAATTGCGTAAGGCTCAAAAACCTTTTTTCCATTTATATACAAAACTTTATCTTTTATTTCAATTGTATCACCGGGAAGACCCACGCATCTTTTAACAAAATCCTTTGATGGATCAAGGGGAAATCTAAAAATAACAATATCTCCTCTTTTTGGTTTGTAAAATTGGAAAAATTTTATTTCTGTATAAGGAATTTCTATACCATATATGGGTTTAAATACTAAAAGGAAGTCTCCTGGTAAGAGTGTATCTTCCATTGAACCGGATGGAATTCTATAAGCCTGGAGCACAAAGTATCTCAAAAATAAAGCAACAACAAGAGCCCATACCCATCCTTCAATTTGCTTTTTTAATGAAGATTTCTTCATTAAGGCGAAATTGCTATAATCCTTTTGTTTCCCTGCCTTTCAATATGGAATGGAATTGGTTTATTTTCCTTTTCATAAAGTTTTCTTGCCCTTTCATAATCTTTAATATCATTTATATTAATTTTACCTATCCTATAAATCAAATCTCCTTCCCTTAAACCTGCTTTATAGGCGCTTCCTTCTGGATCAATATTCACTATAACAACTCCCTTTTCACCCTTTATATTATACTCTTCCTTCAAATTTTTTGTTAATTCTTTCACTTCGATTCCAAGCCATCCGGAAACCTCTTTGCTTTCTTCTTCACCTTTTGTAAACATTTCTTCTTTCAATTCACCAAGTTTTACATTAACCTCTCTTTTTTTGCCATCCTCATTTATTAATGTAAGTTTAACAACCTCCCCTGGGAAATGACTTATTATCTTCAATCTTAAATCTTCAACATTTTTAACCTCTTCATCATTAACTTTTATTATGATTTCTCCTTCTTTAACACCTGCCTTATCAGCTGCTTCCCCTTTAACAACTTCTGTTACAAGTGCTCCAATTGGTTTTTCAAGTCCATATGCCTTTGCAAGGTCAGCATCCACTTCCTGAATCTTTACACCAAGATAACCCCTTCTTACCTCGCCTTTTTCAATCAACTGCTTTGCAACATTCTTTGCAGTATTTATTGGAATTGCAAAACCTATCCCTATATTCCCTCTAACCATTGTTGAAAATATTGCAGAATTTATTCCAATAACTTCTCCTTCAATATTTAAAAGAGGACCGCCGGAATTCCCGGGATTTATTGCTGCATCAGTCTGTATAAAATTCTGAAATACAGGACCTTCTTCCTCACCAAATTGAAGGTGTGACCTGCCAAGCGCAGAAATCACCCCAACTGTCACAGTTCCATTAAAACCAAAAGGATTACCAACTGCTATTGCCCAATCACCCACATTTATTTTATCTGAATCACCCAATTTTAAAACCTTTAAATCTTCCTTTGTTTTAACGGATAAAACAGCAACATCGGTTAATTTATCTTTTCCAATTATTTTCACTTCCTTCCCTTTAAATTCCCTTTTATCCCATAAAGTTATTATTATATCATTAACATCCTTTATCACATGATAGTTTGTAAGAAGATAATAAGTATCATTTTCTTTTTGAAATATGAATCCTGAACCAAGAACTTCTGTCTCGTATTCCTGGGGATGCTCCGGTATAAATTCTCTAAAGAATTTTTTAAAGAACGGGTCTTCAAAGGGGAAGAAAAACTCAATACTTCTTTTCACTTTTTTGGTTGCCTTTATATTTACGACTCCAGGAATAACTTCCTGTGCTATCTTTGCAAAAGGATTTTTTGAATCAAATTTTATCTCTTCTTTTCTGATTTCCTTTATCGGATTTTCTGCATAAGCCTTCGTATCTATTTTAAGTTTAGCAGTCATTATAAAACCTATTAAAATTCCAACAAAAAATATAAGGCTACCTGAAAGAAGAATATAAACTCTCTTCATCTTTCACCTCCTTAATTTAAATATTAAAGACGAATCAAAATGTTTTAAAGTTCCACTGGGGGGCAGGGACTCGAACCCCGATTACCTGGTCCAGAGCCAGGCGTGTTGCCAATTACACCACCCCCCAATAGCGCCACCGGGATTTGAACCCGGGTCTTGTGGCTGAGAACCACACGTCCTTGGCCTGGCTAGACGATGGCGCCATTAAAGTTTTTAATTATATTAAAATAGATGGGAAAATTTCAATAAATTTTCTTCAATTTTTTTATTAAGTTCTTCTTTTTTAAATTTAATTCCCTCAAATATTGCATTTTTAATAGCATTGGCTGAACTCCTTCCATGGCATATTATAACTGTCCCATTAATACCAAGTAATGGAGCACCTCCAAAACTTTCATAATGAAACTTTTTTAAAAGTTTTTTTATACTTCTTTTTAAAACAAATATTCCAAACTTATTAACTATGCTTTTTCTTACTTCCTCCATAAATACACTTGCAGCAGCTTCTAAAAGTCCTTCACCAAATTTGAGTATAGAGTTTCCCACAAATCCATCTGTAATAATTACATCAGCTGTTCCTTTGCATATATCCTTTCCTTCAACAAATCCTATGAATCCGGGTAAATTATTCTGTTCAAATAATTCTTTTGCTTTTAAAACAAGTTCATTTCCCTTAATTTCCTCTTCACCTATTGAAAGCAATGCAACCTTTGGTTTTTCTTTATTTAATATATACTTTGCAAAAAAATAACCCATTATTCCAAATTGAAAAAGATAGATTGGTTTTGAATCAACATTCGCACCTACATCAAGGACAGCAACAAAACCCTTTAAAGAAGGGAATAAAGCGCATATTGCAGGTCTTTTAACTCCTTTTATTTTTCCAAGGTGTTTTAATGCAAAAGCAACAACTGCACCTGTATTACCAGCAGATATGAAAAAATCACCTTCACCCTTTGAAACCATTTCAAGTCCTATACTCATTGTTGAATTTTTCTTTGTTATAAGCGCCTGTGAAGGTTTATCATGAAAACTTACTTTTTCCTCAGTATAAATTATTTTTATCTTTTCAGACAATTTTTTCGGAATCTTATCTTTATCTTCTTTTGAGGCTAAAAAAATTATTTCTAAATCTTTTCTTTCATTTATTGCTCTTAAAGAACCCTCAATCTCAGGAAAGGGATGTTTTTCACTTCCTGCACCATCAACTATAGCCTTATACATTTATTCCTTCTTTTTCTCAACAATCTCAATCACGGGCATTTCTTTATAATATCCACAAAAGGTGCATACCCTATGGGGCAATTTAAAATTGCCACATCTTGGACATGTTGAAAAACCAGAAAGTTTTATCTTCCAGTGGGTTCTCCTCTTCCTACCCCTTGCTTTTGAATGTCTTCTTTTTGGAACTGGCATATTACCTCCTTAAAAGTTTTAAATATTAATGAAAATCTACTGTATTTTTCAATAAAATTAAATTATTATGAAAAGGGTGATGCCTTTTGATAAATACATGGAAATATGTTTATATGATAAAAAAATTGGCTATTATATTAAAAATAAAAAAATATTTGGAAAAGAAGGTGATTTTTTTACTCCGCAAACAGTTTCAAAATTTTTTGGGGAAGTAATAGCAAATTTTTTAAAAAAACATGAATTTAAAAATGTTTATGAATTTGGGGGTGGTGATGGTTCTTTAGCCTTTGATATCCTTTCTTCAAATTCCGAAATTGAAAAATATTATATATTTGAAATCAGTGAAAATAATAGAAAAACAATAAAGGAAAAATTAAAAAGTTTTGAAGAAAAAGTTATTATTTTAAAAAGTATAGATGAAATAAAAGAGATGGAAGGTTTTTTTATTATGGTTGAATTTATTGATTCTTTCCCGTGTAAGAGATTTCTCAAGAATAAAGGATTTTTTGAAGTATGGGTTGATATTAAAGAAAAAAAAGAAATTTTTAAAAAAGCAAATTTTAAATTTTTAAAATATTATGAATTTTTACCGGATGGGTATTTTTTTGAATTTCCCTATTCTTTTATGAAATGGTTTAAAAAGTTTTTAAAAAAGTTTATCCGGGGTAAAATACTTTTTATAGATTATGGGGTTTTTAAAAACGATTTGATAAATTATCCGGAAGGAACAATAAGGGGTTTTAAAAAGCATAAACTTATAAAAAATATTCTTAATTATGAAATTGGGGAAATTGATATCACCTATACTCCTGACTTTTCCTTTTTAAAAGAACTTTTTGTAAAAAATGGATTTGAAATAGAAAGAATTTCTTCCCTTTCAAAATTTTTAATAGAAGAAGGAATACTTGAAATTTCTGAAAAGGAAATTTTAAATAAAGATGATTTATACTTTAAAATTAAAAAACTTGGAGAAATTAAAACACTTATTTTACCTGAAATAATGGGTGAAAGTTATTTAATTTTTTTAATTAAAAAATGAATTTTAGAGAAAAAATAAAGGAAAGAATTGAAGTTTTACATAAAGTCTGCGAAAATGAAGAATTGATTAAAAAAATAATTGAACTTGTATATTCTCATATTAAAAAAGGGGCAAAAATAGTTCTATGCGGAAATGGTGGAAGTGCTTCTGATTCCTCTCATATAGCAGCTGAATTTATCGGGAAGATAAAGGATAAAACTAAAAAACCGATTCCTGCAATAAATATAGGAATAGATGCAGCAGTAATAACTGCAATTGCAAATGATTATGGTTTTGAGGAAATTTTTTCAAAACAGATTGAAGCAATTGGTAAAAAGGACGATATATTAATCATATTTTCAACTTCTGGAAAATCAAAGAATGTTTCTAAAGCAATTTTAAAGGCAAAGGAAATCGGTTTAAAAATAATATATTTTACAGGTGAAAATTCCCCTATAAATGAAGAATTTTGCGATTTTGTTATAAAATTGCCAACTTCTCAAAAAGAAATAATTCAAGAAGTTTATATGATTTTATGGCATATAATTGTTGAAAAAATTGAAGAAAAATTATGAAAGAATATAAAGTTCTTGATAAGGGCTTTGTAAGGTTGATTGACTTTTTAGGAGGAGATAATGCAGTGGTTCAGGCAGCAAGGGTTTCCCATGGTGAAGGACTTAAAGGAGAAGAAAAGGATAAGAAACTTATAAGATATCTTTTAAAGAATCAGCATTTAACACCCTTTGAACATTCAGTTTTTAAATTTCATATAAAATGTCCAATATTTGTTGCAAGGCAATGGTTCAGGCACAGATGGGCTTCTTACAATGAAATATCTGGAAGATATACAGAATATCCTGATGAATATTATGTTCCTGAAAAATTGAGAGGACAGAGCGAAAAGGATAAACAATCAAGTGAATTTATTGAAATTGAAGGGGAAAAGGAAATTTTAAAGGAAATAAAGGAATTGCAAGAAAGGGTTTTTGAATTTTATAAAAAATTGCTTGAAAAGGGGGTTGCAAAAGAACTTGCAAGAATTATCCTGCCTTTAAGCACATATACAGAATTTTACTGGACAGTAAATGCAAGGTCTTTAATGAATTTTATAAATTTAAGAGCAGATATTCATGCTCAATGGGAAATAAGACAGTATGCAGAAATAATTGCTGAAATATTCAAAGAGAAAATGCCATGGACATATGAAGCATTTGTTGAATTTTGCTTTACGGGGAAAAATCCAAAGATTAAGAAAGAGGAAATTTGAAGATATTAATTCTTTTTTTATCTTTTTATTTAATTAAAGGAAATGTTATAAACCAGACTTTCAAAAAAAATCAAGGGAATGTAAAAATTTTTATTTTTAATATATCACAAGAAAGATTAACTCCTGTGGATTCCCTGTTTTCTAAAAATGGTGAATTTAAATTTGATCTAAAAGAAGGAGTTTATTTAGTAAAAGTGTTTTATAAGGATGTAATTTTTAGAAATATTATTTCTATAAATAAGGACACCTCTTTAAATTTTAATATATGGGAAACAAAGAGTGATGAAAAAATAGTAAAAATTTCAAGAGTCCATATGGCAATTTTAAAAGAAAATAACAAAATTTCAGTTATAGAAGTTATAACATTTAAAAATGATGAAAATTATGCATTTTTTAAACCCTTTGAAATAAATCTTCCAGAAGGAATTGAAAATTTTTTACCTTTTACAGGACTTTTTCCCAATGAAGTTATAATTTTAAAAAACAAACTATTATACCACTTTCCCATTTCTCCTCCTGAAGAAATTTTATCTTTTGAGTATTATATAAAAGGAGACCTTGAATATCAAAGAGTTTTACCTTTTAAAATAGATTTGTTTGAAATTTTTTTATCAGAAAATCTAAAAATTGAGGGTATAAAAGATGGAGAAAATTATGAAACCGCAGGTAAAAAATATTTAAGGTTTAAATTAAAAGAGATAAAAGAAAACGAAATGATTTATTTTAAGGTAAAAATCAAAAGGGGAAATTATTTAAAAGATATAGTGCCAGTTTTAATTGTTATAATATTTATAGGGATTTTCTTAATTTTTAAATGGAAGAGAAGATAATAGAAGTAGAAAACATTTCAAAAAATTTTGGAAATATTAAAGCATTAGATGATGTTTCTTTTTATTTAAGAAAAGGGGAAATATTGTGTATTCTTGGAGAAAATGGTTCGGGTAAATCAACACTTATAAAGATAATTGCAGGAATTATAAAACCTTTAAAAGGAAATATAAGAATATTTGGTAAAGATCCCTTTAAAGAAAGGGATGTTTATTCAAAAATTGGGTTTTTATTTCATGAACCTCTCTTTTATCCAGAACTTACCCTTTATGAAAATTTATATATAATTGCAAGAATAATCGGAATAGAAAAACCCTTTAAAAAAATTGAAAAAATTTCCTCTGAATTTTTAATAGAACATAAATTAAATGAGAAGGTTAAAAATCTTTCAAGAGGAGAAATTCAAAAAGCAGGTTTTATAAGAGCGTTTTTAAATGAACCTGAAATTTTAGTGCTTGATGAACCATTCACTGCAATTGATGAGAATGGAAAAAAAATAATAATTAAAAAATTTTTAGAATTTAAAAATAATAAAAGATCAATAATATTTTCCACTCATGAAAAAGAAATTGCAGAGGAATTATCTGATAGAATTTTAATTCTTTCAAAAGGTAAAAGAATATTTTTTGGAAATAAATTTGAAAGAAAAATTTTTTTATCTTTATAATAAGGATGTTTAAATTTAAGCAAGGGGGTTATATGAAAAAAATATGGGTGCTCCTTATAATAAGTGCAGGTATACTCTCCTCCTTTACAGTGGATACAATATGGATACCGATGAGAGATGGCATTTTACTTGTTGCAGATGTTTATGCTCCTGATCCCCAATATCATCCATTTCCAAGACCTGTAATTCTTCAAAGAACGCCTTATGAAAGAAGTATTGATGATTCCCTTCTTCTTTCATTTGCCTGTGATTATCTTGGTTATGTAATAATTTCTCAAAACTTAAGGGGAAGATATGAGTCGCAGGGTGAACCACTTATTTTTATGAGTGATGGATGGGGACCTCTAAGAGACGGCTTTGATACTGTTGAATGGATTGCCTTATGGGATTCTATATGCAATGGTAAAATAGGAATGATTGGTGCTTCTGCTCCTGGTATGACCCAATATTATTGTGCAGGCTCAACTCCTCCCTCTCTTGATGTCGTTGCTCCACTTGCTGCTGCTCCCTCTGTTTATCATCACTGCGCATGGCATGGTGGAGAGCTCAGAAAGGCACTTGTTGAAACTTGGCTTTATGGTGTTGGAAACCCATGGTTAATTGATACTGTATGTAATCATCCAAATTATGATTCAATGTGGAGTTGGGTTGATTTGACAAGTAGATGGGATTCTGCACCATATCCAATGTATCATGTAACAGGGTGGTTTGACCTCTATACTGATGGTCAATTTGAAGCATTTTCAGAACTTCAAAAAAGATTTAAAAAGCAAAAAATACTTTGCGGTGTATGGAGACATGGTGATTTCGGAAACAATGCTGTTGGAGACCTTGTTTTCCCTTCAAATGCAAAACTTGATGAAGCATGGGCACTTGAAAGACTTATAATGTGGTACAATTATTTCTTATATGATGATACAACAAATGGAATATTTGATGAACCACCTGTTAGATTTTATTTGATGGGAGATGTTTCTGATACAACAGATACAATATACTGGAATAGATGGGTTCTTGCTGATACATGGCCACTTCCTCAAGTAACATATAAAAAATTCTATTTAAGAGCAGGAGGTCTTCTTGACACAATCCCGCCCACTACTAATGAACCACCTGATACATATATGTATAATCCACTAACTCCAACATGGACAATTGGTGGAAGGGAATATATAGGAATTCCACCTTGGGGACCTGATTCAATGTATGGTGGATATGGACCAAGAAATCAAAACCCTATAGAGGGAAGACCTGATGTCCTTGTTTATACAACTCCTCCTTTAACCCATCCTGTTGCTGTTATAGGGAAAATAAAAATGGTTTTATTTGCATCCTCTGATAGATATGATACTGATTTCTCTGTAAGAGTTACAGATGTTTATCCTGATGGAAAATCATATTTAATGACCGATGGAATTCTAATGGCAAGACACAGACATGGTTTGGATATTGAAGACTCACTTATTCCACATGTTCCTGATACATTTGAAATAGATGTTTGGAGCACTGCAAATGTATTTAATACAGGACATAGAATAAGAGTAATCATTTCTTCTTCAAATTTTCCAAGATTTGAAAGAAATCCAAACCATGGAGGACCATTTGCAAGAAATGATACATTGAATGCTCTTATTGCAACAAATGTTGTCTATCATACACCTTTAATGCCTTCACATCTTCTTTTACCTATCCATCCATTCCCTGTTGTAACAAAAGAAAAGAATATTGCAAGAAAGGATGATATAAAGATT
>JBDRZD010000015.1:0-31548 GCA_039803745.1 Caldifarciminota bacterium | reverse complement strand
ATTTTTAAGTGTATAAATTATACAGGAAAAAAATTAAAATGTCAAGTAGTTGTACGATTTATATACATATTAGAATAATAATTGTTCCTTATATAATTTTTCAAAAAGTATTCAAGAGGTGAAAAAGTGAAGTGGTTTTTGCATTAAAAAGAAATTTTTGTTTTGGATTTATAATCTCAATAATTTCAGGATAAAGAGTTCTTTTGCCTTCTCTTATAGGTGCACTTGATTCAAGAATAAGAGCAGAGCATCATAATTTTTTATAACATTGGCAATTTAAATTCTTTAGTTCTCTTATTTTAAAGGAGTTCATTTTGAATGTGGCTTTTTTTAAGATATTTGGAGAAGAACCAGAAAATGGCATTTTACTTATTTTGAGAAATTTATTTTTAAACCTTAATATATTTATATTCTCAAAGAAGACTTGATTTTTTTTAAAAAAACCTGTATTATAATAACTATAAAAGATTCTTTTTTATTTTCTTCTGAGAGTTTAGTCTCGGCTTTCGGGAGGGGATAAGAAAGAATCTTAAAAACAATAGGAGGTTTTATGAAATATATAAAATACCTGATGGTAAGTGTTATACTTACCGAAATAAATAGTCTAAGCGCTAAAAGTCCTCTATATCCTGATAACCCGATAAAAGGACCATGGCTATATGAAGTTCAGAATCAGATTCCGGAAGAGGAAATTGTTTCTCATGGTAATGCAATTCAAGATAATTCAATCCCTGATATTTCTGCAATTATATCGGTTCCAAGGATTGAAAGAAAAGAAGAAAATGGAAATTCTGGTGGAGAGATTGAGTGGGGAACAGATAAGCTTGTAAGGAGTGGTTCTTATAATTTAAGATGGATTTCTCTTTCACATTCATCAGATATGACAAATAAGCCAAACTATGTTGCAGTTTTAAGATATGTTACAGGAAGTGATTATGATACAATATTTCATTATTATTCAACTGATGGAATTAACTGGACTTCCTGGCTTCCCATATGGTATCCTGATGGCGATGAGATTTGGCAGGTAGAAGTTCTTGTTGGAAGAGGAACAAATCCGTGGATTTATACATTTGTAAGGTCAACTGTTTCAGGAACACCTAATGATGGTGCATTAATTTTAAGAAGATGGAGAGCCGATGGAAGCACAGGAGACTGGATATGGATTGCAACACCCGGTGATTCAATAGGAAGGTTTGCTGTTGATATGGATGAAAACGAAGTTCTTTATGTTGCTTATTTAAAGCAAGCAGGTGCAACAACATGGAATTTATATGCAACCCGTTCAACTGACCAGGGATTAACATGGGAAACACCTATTTGGGTTTCAAGTGGAAACAGAAAAGATCCTGAGATTGCAATTGGAAAGGGCAACTATTTTTATATCTCTTATGTTGTTGATGATAGTATTGTAAGAATTGGGAGAAATACAAATGGATTGAGTGGCACATGGAATTTTGCTAATGTTGAAACTGATGGAGATGGAGAATATATGACCTCAATGGCAGCATCAAGACAACAAACACCCCCAAATCAAACTGCCTGGTGTCTTTACAGGCATTACCATTCAAATACAAATATGTATGATATTCATTATGCTTATACAACTGATGGAGGTTCAAACTGGACATATGGTGTATGGCCACCAATGAACTATGCTTATGGAGATGTAAAGTATCCATGGATAGAAACAGCATTTGATTATCCATATGATATATGTGTGGCTCTTGGAACAACTTATCAATCATTTGATTCAATTATAACAGTATGGGCAAATGCAGGCGCTCCAAATTCATGGCAAGACAGGGCAGTTATAAATGAGCATGATGCAACAGGTGAAATGCCAAACAAAATAGCTCTCAACATTGTTTTAGGTGGAACAACAGTTTTTTACAGACAATATGGAAGCGGAAATGTATGGTTTGACTGGTGGTGGAACGTAGGAATTAAGGAAATTGTAAAAAATGTTCCTTCAAGTTATTCAATATTTTCCAAAAATGGTTATGCCATTTTAAAATTCAATTTACCCTATGGAAAGAATTTGAAAATAGATATTTATTCTTCATCAGGAAGGGATATAAACAGGATTGAAAGATATTTTAGTGCAGGTAACCATACTTTAAAAATTGATTTACCGGGTAAAGGAGTATATTTCTTTAAATTGCCAGATAGGACAGAAAAGGTTATAAATATAAAATAAAGGAAATTAAAAGGGGCAAGAGAATTTAGTATGTCCTTGGTAGTGTTTTACTTGCCGGGAGATATAAAATAATCCTTCTTGCCCCTTTTTAAATAATTTTCCTATAATCTCTTTAAAATTTTTGAGTGGTATATGTAATTTTATCTTTAAAAATAATTGCAATTAAATTATTTTTTTTATCAAGAAGGATTAAATCAGCATCAAAATCTTTTTTTATTTTTCCTCTATTTTTTTCTTCAAAGGAAAAAATTCTTGGATTTTCTGTATAAAGTTTTAATGAAGTTTCAAAGTTAATTCTTTGAGAAGGAATCGGATGATTCATTGCACCTTTTATTCCATATAAAGGTCCTATAGGCATACAGTCAGAACCAAAAGCAATTTTTAAATCTTCATTAAGTAATGTTTTAAAAAGGTTCATTTTTTTCCATCTTTTTTCTCCGAGTCTTGTATAGTACATTCCATTTTTTTCTTGCCATTCTCTTACAAAATTCGGCTGCATTGAAATATAGATATTACTTTTTTTAGCCATCTTTATTATATCTTCATTTACAATTTCAAAATGTTCTATTCTATGTCTTAAAGGATTTTTTGAAATCATTTTATTAAATGTTTTTAAAACAAATTCTATTGCTGCATCTCCTATTGCATGTACAAGAAGCTGCAATCCCTTTTTTTCAGCATATTTTATAAACTCTGTCAGAGTATATTCATCAATTAAGAGTTTGCCCCTTTCGCCTTTTGCATCACTATAATCTTCTTTTAAAAATGCAGTTCTCGCACCTATTGAACCATCAGCAAAAATTTTTATTCCCTTTAATTTTAAAAATTCTTTCTCTTCAAATTTTCCTTTTATCCTTTCAAATTCTCTTATTTCTTTTAGATTTTTCAAAACAACATATAAATTTATTCTTATTAAAAAATCCTTTTCTTTAAATTCTAAAATATTTTTAAAATTTTTAAGTCCTAATATTTCATGAACTTCTGTGATTCCAAAAGAAAAAGCAATCTCCTGTCCTTTTATAAAGGCTTTTTTAATTTCCTCTTTTGAAGGTGGAAAGTAATAATTTAAATTTAAAGGAACTTCTTCCTTCATTATTCCAGTTTCAAAATCAATATTCTTTGCTTTTTTTAATTTTAAAATTTCAAGAGCCCTTGAATTTCCAACAGCAAAATGACCGCATATTCTTCTTAAAATTATAGGTACTTTTTTGGATATTTTATCAAGTTCTTCTTTTTTTGGAAATTCTTTCTCTTTCCATTTACTCTCATCAAAATCATAAGCAATTATTAAGTCTTTTTTTTCTTTTAAAATTTCTTTTAAAAATTCATAAACTTCCTCTTTTGATTTTTTTTCTTTTAGAGAATATCTTATTTCAGAGAGTCCTGTGCCTATTAAATGGGTATGGGAATCGCAAAAAGAAGGAATTAAACTTGCCTTTTTAAAAATAAAATCAGGTTTTATTTCTCCTTTTTTATATATTTCTCTAATTTTTCCATCTTCTATTTTTACAATCTTCTCAGCATCCTCAACTATCATATTTCTTCTAAAATGTTATAAACAAAAACTTTAAAACCTTCCCTTTTTATCTTTTCTTTTATCTCTAAAAGCATTTGTTTAATTCTGCCATAATCTTCATCACTCACTGCGATAAAATAAAGAACATGAAAACCAGGCCATATATGAGAATCCATATGAGGCTGCGAAGAATTCCCTTTCCCAAGTGCTTTTTCTATCTTTGTAAAAGATTTTATTCCTTCCTTTTCGAGTCTTTCGAGTAAATATTCCTCAAATCCGGAATCACATATTATTTGTAACATCTTCATTCTTCAACTCCTTTTAATCTTTCAAAAAATACATATATAATTGGAACTATTATAAGACTTATGAAGGAAGAAACTAAAAGCCCTCCAACTACTGATATTCCAAGTGGTTTCCATGATTCAGAACCTTCAGCAGTTGAAAGGGCAAGGGGCAATAGCCCAAATATTGTTGTTGCTGTTGTTATTATTATAGGTCTTAATCTTCTTTTTCCAGCCTCTTTAACTGCATCCAGAAGTTTAATCCCTCTTTTTCTCAATATGTTTATATAATCTATCAAAACTATCGAATTATTAACTACTATTCCAACAAGCATTACAAGACCTATAAAGGAATTTACCGAGAAAGGTATTCCTGCAATAAGGTGTGCAAAACTTACGCCAACTATTCCGAAAGGCACAGCAAACATTATTATGAAAGGATGCAAAAAGGATTCAAACTGCGCAACCATTACAAGATAAACCAGAATTGTTCCTATTATAAATGCAAAGAATAAAACTTCAAAACTCTCTCTTTGCTCTGAAAAAGAGCCTCCTATTTCTATTTTTATACCCTCAGGAATTTTTATTTCTGAAATTACCTTTTGGACATCTCTTATGATTTCACTTAAAGCCCTTCCATAAAAACTTCCTGTTATTTTTACAACTCTTTCTTTATTTTCCCTATCAATCTTTAAAGGGCCCTGGGTTTCCTCAAACTCACCAAAATTTTCAAGGGGCACTCTTTCTCCATTTGCAAGGGGAATAGATATTGATTTTAATATATTCATATCTTTTCTTGCTCTCTCATCAAGCCTTACAATTATATCTATCTCTTCTCCTCCTTTTCTTAAAACTCCTGCTTTTATCCCTGTTATTGCATTTCTTAAATAAAATCCAAGCCCTGAAGCAGAAAGTCCATAATGTTTTAAAATATTTCTTTTAAACCTGAAAGAAAGTTCAGGAGTCCCTGACTGTCTTGAAATTGAAAGTCCTGAAATACCCTCTATTTTCTCAAGTCTTGTTTTTATAAGATTTGAGATTGAGTCTGTCTCCTTTATATCATATCCAAAAATTTTAATTTCTAATGGAGCCGTTCCAAGAAAATGGGTACCAAATCCCCCTCTTATTTCAAAAGAACCCTGAACAACCCCGGGTATCTCTTTTAACTTTTTATTTAAAATATATACTATCTCTTCAGAACTTCTTTTCCTTTCTTTCTTTGGAACAAGCCTTAAAGATATAAATCCTGTGTTATCTCCTTCTGCCATTCCCATTATACTTGCAAATCCTCCCTCTGTTCTTCCTGCTCTTGCTCCGTAAATTCTGCATTCAGGCACCTCTTTTTGAATGTAATCTTCAAGCTTTTTAATAGTCTGATTAGTTATTTCAAGATTTGTTCCTGGTGGAAGTATAAAATTACCACTTATCTGCCCTGTGTCAGACTCTGGAAGAAA
This sequence comes from Caldifarciminota bacterium, assembly GCA_039803745.1. Classification (GTDB taxonomy): domain Bacteria; phylum Hydrothermota; class Hydrothermia; order Hydrothermales; family Hydrothermaceae; genus JBDRZD01. The sequence continues at coordinate 26,094 of JBDRZD010000015.1, read as the reverse complement.
TTCTGTTTTTAAAATACCGGTTACAAAAGGTAAAATCCCTATAATAAAAAGTAAAGTAGCACTTAAAAAAACTATTAATTTATGTTTTAAACTAAAAGAAAGAAAAGAATGATAGGCTTTTTCCATTGGTAGATATATTTTTTCAATAAATTCTGAAATCTTTTTACTTATTCCTTTCTTTTCCTTTATTTTTAAAAATTTAAATGATAAAACCGGTGTTAGTGTGAATGCTATAAAAAGGGATGTTAGAAGGACTATGGAGATTGTAAATGCAAGCTGTCTGAACATAACAGAAATTAGTCCTTTTATTATTACTATTGGTAAGAATATTGCTATTGTTGTTAAAGTTGAAGCGGTGATTGCCTGTGCAACTTCCTGTGTTCCAAAAAGAGAAGATTCTTTTCTACCTGCTCCCCTTTCTTTATGATAAAAAATGTTTTCAAGAACAACTACTGCATTATCCACAACCATTCCTATTGCTATTGCAAGAGATGATAAGGATACAAGATTTATTGATGCGCCAATAAAATAAAGGAATATAAAAGCAACAATTAGAGATGTTGGTATTGTAACTGCTATAATAATACTTCCCCTTATGTTTCTTAAAAAGAAAAAGGCAACAAAAATAACAAGAATTGCTGCTATTAAAACAGTTTTTGTAAGATTGAATATTGAATCTTTTATAAATTTTGATGAATCAAATACCTCAATGAAACTCACCTTATCCTTTTCATATTGTTTTTCAAGTTTTTTCAATTTCTTTTTTAAATTTTCTGCAACTTGAACAGTATTTGCTCCTGATTGTTTTAAAATTCCTATCAATAATGAATTTTTTCCGTTACTTCTTATATAATTTATTCTTCTTTCATAATCAAGTCTTACATCAGCAATATCAGCAAGTCTTACTTTTGCTCCTTTAGGAGTATGGATTAAAAGGTTTTCTATTTCATAAATATTTTTAAATTCACCGGGTATTCTAACTGTATAAATTTTACTATTTGATTCAACTTCACCAGCTGGTATATTTATATTCTCAAATTTTAAAATACTCGCAATATAATTAAGGTCAATTCCATAACTTTCAAGCACATCTTTATTTACTTCTATCTTTACAATTCTTTTTCTTCCTCCACCCCAAAGTTGAATTTGACCAACACCTGCAACTTTTCCAAGTTCATCCTTTATCTCATTTTCAAAAATTTTCCTTGTATCAAAAGTTGTATCCTCTGATACAATAGATATTATCATTATTGGAAACATTGAGACATCAAATTTAAATATCTCAGGAGTTTCAGCATCTTCCGGCAGGTTTGCTCTTATAAGGTCCAATTTTGGTCTTAAATCATTTGCTGCCCCATTTATATCAGTTCCCCATTCAAATTCCAGAGTAACTGCCGAGATATTTTCCTGTGAAACAGATCTTATATTTTTTATATTTGGAACAGTACTCGCTGCATCCTCTATTAATTCTGTTACGTGTTTTTCCACTTCTAAAGGACCTGCCCCTGGATAAAAAGTTATGACAGAGAGCATTGGAAGAGAAATATCAGGGAAAAGGTCTAAGGGAAGTTCTTTTAATGATATAAGACCACCTATTAAAAGGACTAAAAAAACCACTATAACAAGTAAAGGTTTTCTTAAGGCAGCTTTTGTCATTTTTATTCCTCCTTCACCTCAATCTTCATCCCTTCTTTTAAAATTCTATTGCCTCTTAAAATAATCGTATCTTGTTCTTTTAATCCCGATAAAATCTCCACATATTTATCATTTTCAATTCCTGTTTCAACAATCTTTTTGTTTACCCTTTCTCCATTTTTTACAAATACATATTTTACTATGTCTCCTAAAATTGCATCTTTTTCAAGAGAGGTAACACTTTTTTTCTTTTCCACAGGAATTTTTACTTCACATAACATTCCCGGATATATTCCCCCTGGATTTTTAAAAAGGACTTTTACTTTTAAAGTTTTTGTAAAAGGATCAAGAGTTTTTGAAATCCATTTCAAAACTCCTTCTAATTCCTTTTCATTCAGCATTACCTTTACTTTTTCGCCTTCTTCTAATTTTCCTGCATATTTTCCGGGCAATGATAAAACAGCAAACAGTTCATCATACCTTGCAACCCTTGCAATTGGTTTTGATTGTGTCACAAATTCGCCATTTTTTCTCAAAAGTTCTGACACATAACCTGAGATTGGTGATTTAACAGGAATTGGATTATATTCCATCCCCGGTATTTTTCTCTCAATATAGGCAATTATTCCATCTTTTTCAACCTTTTCACCTTCTTTTACCGTGTATTTCAAAAAATATCCAGGAATTTCAGGATATACATATATATCAGGATTTCCTTCAATTTCTGCTGTAAAAATTATTTCTTTGAGAATATCTCTTTTTTGGGGAATAGTTATTGTAACCGGGATCACTTCTTCTTTCTTTAAGTTTTTCTCCTTTTCTTTACAAAAAGTAAACACTGAAAGAATTATCCCCGTTAAAAGAATCCTTCCTCTCATATTAAAATCCTCCTATTTCAATTGCACCTTTTAAAGTTTTAATTAAGTTTAATTTTGAAATTTTGTAATCCTTTATAGCCTTTAAAAAATTTAATTTTGTATTTAATGCGGAAAGTTCTGCATCCATATATTCAATATGGGAAATCCATCCATTTTCATATTGCACTTTTGCCACCCTTAAAGCCTTTTCAGCAATTTTTATATTCTCTCTTTGGGTTTCCACTATTCTTTCATTTGTCTTTAAGGCTTCTATATTGTTTTTTATCTCACTTTTTATATTCTCTTCTATAAATTTAAATTTCTTTTTTAAATATTCATAGTTTGCTATACTTTTTTTGACATTTCCATAAGTTGAAAAACCATCAAATATATTCCAAGACAGTCCAAATACAAGGGTGTAATATCCTCCCCACTCGTCTTTAAAAAAACCATAGGGTTTTGAATATTGATATTGATAAGAGAAAAAAATGTTAGGTTTGTTAAGCCCTTTTTGAACCTCAATTACTTCTTTTAATGCCTCCATTGAAAATTTTAAACTTAAAATATCCTTTCTTTCTGAAAGCGCCTTTTCATAAAGAGTATCCACAGTTACATCAAATTTTTCAAAATAAAGTGTATCCTTTAATTCTATCTCTTCTTCTATACCTGCAAGATTTTTTAAAATATCCTTTAATTTTTGAACACTAAGTTTTAATATTTCTATTTGAGGATAAAAATTTTTAAGTGATATTTCTGCTTGCAGGAGTTCAAGTTCCGATGCTAAACCTTCCTTATATCTTTTTTCTGCAATCTTATAATGGGCTTCTAAGTTATCCTTTGTTTTTTCTAAAACCTCTATCTGTTTTTTCAAAAATAATAGTTCTGTGCATATTTTTCTTATTTCGTTTTCAAGATATATTTTTTTGCCTTCAAAACTTTCAATTTCACTAAGTTTTGTATTCAAAGAAGCCTTGTAAGAATGAAAAGATTTTAAAAAGTCAAATACAGTTTGATTAATTGAAAAAATTAATCCTTTTCTTTCAGGTTTCCCAAATTCAACATCAAATTTTTGATAAATGAGTCTCCAATTTATAGTATCAATACCAACTATCTGATACTGGGTCATCTTTTCTGTAAAAGAAGAAAAGGAATAAGTTGCATTTAAAGATGCTTTAGGAAGAAAGTTTGAAATTGCAATCATTTCTTCTCCTTCCCTTTGAGTTATTTTTTCTCTTTCAGCAAGAAGTACTTTTGATTTAGAAAGAGCAATTTTAACAACTTCATCTTCTGTTAAAAGAAGTAAAGAGGATAGAATAATTTCTAAAATCATAATTCCTCCTTTGTTTTAAATAAACCATTATGAAGGATATTTAAAATTTCTTTTTCCAGAATTTCTCTATTAAATTTATTTTCATCCATAAATTCATGCGTAATGCATGCATTTTTTATTCCACCAAATATAAATGCTGAAATTGCCTCCGCATTTTCTCCCTTTAACTCTCCTTCTTTAATCCCATTTTTTATTATCTTTATAATATAATCTCTTATTTCCATAAGAATAGGTAAAATTCTTTTTTTAAAATGTTCTCTTAAATCTTTATCCCCAACTAATCTATGAATCTCAACTTTTTTCAAAAATACTTTCCTTTTACTGTACTCTTTTAATACATGGAGTATTATATTTTTAAGTTTATTTGAATTGCTTTTTTCTTTCTCAGAGACCTCTTTTATTTTATTATAAAAATCCCCAAGATTCTTTTCAATTATACTTATAAATAAATCTTCTTTTGATTTAAAATATAAATAAATTGTTCCTTTTGCAACCTTTGCTGATTTAGCAATATCGTCTATTTTTGTTTTATAATAGCCATTTTCAAAAAATATTTGTTCAGCCTTTTTTAAAATTAAATCCTTAGTATTTATTTGACTGACCATTCAGTCATAAATAATACTGGAATTTTTTAAATTTGTCAAGTATTCTTACTCTAAATTAAAATATTCTCCATTTAAGCAGGCAAAACAGAAATTTTCACCAATTATGCTTTTAAGACCTTCTATTGTCATATAGGTTAGAGAATCGGCTCCCAAAATTTTTGCAACTTCCTCTTCGGTTTTATTATGGGCAATTAGTTCTTCTTTTGTTGGTGTATCAATTCCATAAAAGCAAGAATATCTTATTGGAGGATATGTTATGCAAAGATGCACTTCTTTTGCTCCATATTCTCTTAGATACTTGATCATTCTTTTTGATGTTGTTCCCCTTACAATACTATCATCTATTAAAATTATTTTTTTTCCTTTTACATTTTTTTCAATTGGAGTTAATGTATAGAATACCTCTTTTTTCCTTATTTCTTCTGAAGGTTTTATGAAATTTCTTCCCCCATACCTGTGTTTTTCAAGAACTTCTTTTAAATTTCCTCTTTTATCAAAATACTCACAAAATCCCTCTGCTGCTGCTCTTGATGTTTCAGGAACAGGTGAGATTATGTAGTCTTCAATTTTTAAATTTTTATTTTTTAATTCAAATATTTCAGCAAGTTTTTTACCAAGTTTTTTTCTTATTTCAAAAATTTGTTCTCCTCTATACTTTGAAGTGGCTCTTGAAAAATAAACGAGTTCAAAGGAACAGAATTTATATTCTTTTTTTAAAATCTCTTTTTTTAAAATATTCAAATTTTTATCAACTATAATTACCACTCCATTTTCAACTTCTTCTACATCTTCATATCCAAGTTTTTCAAGAGCAATTGTTTCAGATGCGAAAGCAATAGAATTTTTATCTTTTGCAATAAAAAGTGGCCTTATTCCATATGGGTCTTTAAAAGCGATCAAAATTTCTTTATCTATTACTCCAAGAACTGAATAGGCTCCTTTTAATTTTTCAAACACACTTTTTACTCCTTTTTCAATTTCTTTAAACTTGTTTCCCTCTTCTTTTAAATATCCTTCAGAAAAAACAAAGAGTATGCTTTCAAGGTCAAGTCCTGTTTTAAATTTAATATTATTTTTTTCATAATATTTTCTTATTTCTTCATCATTGTAAATGTGTCCATTATGAACCATACAAATAGATGGGTTTTCAAGAAAAAGGGGCTGTGCCTCTTCTTTTGATTTTGTTGTAGGATATCTTGTTTGTCCAATGAATATATTCCCTTTAATTTTTTTAATATTTTCTTTATTTAAAACATTATCAACACTTCCAAGTCCCTTTATAATTTCTCCCTTTTCAAAATCTGAAAAATAAACCCCACAGGCATCCTGTCCTCTATGCTGTAGCATTTCAAGTCCTATATATGCAATCTCTCCAAGATTTTCGTTTTTATCTTTTGCAATAAACCCTATTATTCCGCACATATTTTAATTATAAACTAAAAAAACTTTATAATAAAAATCAAAAAAGAAGGAGGAAGAATTGAAAAATTTAAGATGGAGGATATTTATAACTCTTGGAATATTTATAATTGCTATTCTTTTTCTTATTCCCACGATTCAGTATTATACATTGAGTTCACAAAGAATGCAAAAAATGCCAAAAGAGAAATTGAATTCTTTGAGAAAAAGGGCTTTACATCTTGGTCTTGATTTAAGAGGAGGAATGCATCTTTTACTTGAGGTAAAACCTGATGGACTTGAAAAAGAGAAAATAAGGGATGCAAGAGATAGGGTTATTGAAATAGTGAGAAATAGGATAGATGCATGGGGTGTATTTGAACCTTCAATCCAAGCAATTGGAGATGCAAGGGTTTTAATTCAACTTCCGGGTGTTATGGAAAGGGAGAGGGCAAGGGAGCTTATAGGTAAAACTGCCCAGCTGACATTTCATTTAGTTGCAGAACCCGAAGAGATCCAGAATGTTTTTAATAGTATTGAAAAAAATTTACAGAAAGAGTTAAATGATACAATAGTTTCACCATTTTTATCCCTTTTAAGATACGATAGGGGAGATATAGTTTTAAGAGAAGAAAATTTTGATAGTGTTCAAAAATTAATTGATAAATCTAAATCCTTTATTCCTGAGAAATATATAATTCTATGGGGGAGATTGGAAGAAAGGGGAGGAATAAAGTTAAGACCTGTTTATCTTTTGAAAAAGAGTCCTGAATTAACAGGGGAGTATATTGCTGATGCAAGACATACTGTATATCAAGGAGGGGATCCTTCTTTACAGGGTCGGCCAATAGTTGAACTTTCCTTTGATAAAAAGGGGACAATAATATTTTCAAGGGTTACAGAACAAAATGTTGGAAAAAGACTCGCAATTGTTTTAGATAATATTGTTCAATCTGCACCAGTTATAAGAGAAAGAATACCCGGTGGAAATGCAATGATTTCAGGAATGGAATCAATGGAGGAAGCAAAGGAACTTGCAATAGTCTTAAGAAGTGGTGCCTTACCTGCTCCTGTTGAAATTGTTGAGGAAAGAAGTGTTGGACCCCTTTTGGGTTCTGATTCAATAAAGAATGGAATAAGATCTGCAATTGTCGGTGGTATAGTTGTTATGCTTTTTATGGGTATTTATTATTTAATAGGTGGGCTAATAGCAAATTTTGCTTTAATTTTAAATTTGATATTTGTTCTTGCTCTCCTTGCCACTTTCAGGGGAACTTTAACTCTTCCCGGAATTGCAGGGATAGTTCTTGTAATTGGTATGGCTGTTGATGCAAATGTGCTCATATTTGAAAGATTGAGAGAGGAAATCGGTTCTGGTAAATCTTTGAAATCAGCAGTTGATACAGGTTATGGAAGGGCATTTATTACAATCCTTGATGCCAATTTAACAACAATAATAGCAGCTCTTGTTTTGCTATGGTTTGGTACAGGGCCAATAAGAGGATTTGGACTAACCCTCTCTCTTGGGATAATCTGTTCATTCTTTACAGCGGTATTTGTTACAAAGATATTTTTTGATTATATGGTTAATGTAAAAAAAGTTAAAAAAATATATTTATAAAGGAGTAAAAAATGAGATTTTTTAAATCCACAAATATAGATTTTCTTGGAAAAAGATTTTTTACTTATCCAATCTCTCTTTTCCTTGTTATCTTAAGTATTCTTGTTCTTTTTATAAAAGGACCAAAATATGGTATAGATTTCACAGGTGGAACAATTGTTCAGATAAAATTTCAAAAAATAATTTCTCCTGAAAAAATTAGAAATGAAATAATAAAAATTGGGATAAAAAGTGCCGAGATACAAAAATATGGTTCTGAAAAAGAATACTTAATAAAATATTCTGAAAGAATTGATCCGGATGTTATTGTTGAGAACTTTAAAAAAGGTCTGGATGAAGAAGTTATTGTTGAAAGGACAGAGAATGTCGGACCAAGGGTTGGTAAAGAACTTCAGTATAAGGCTTTAGAGGCGGTTTTTATTGGAATGGTTTTAATGCTTATTTACATTGCTTTAAGGTTTAACTTTAAATTTGGGATTGCAGCAGTTGTTGCACTTTTTCATGATGTCTTAATAACTCTTGGTATAATGGTTTTTCTTGGAAGGGAGATTACAATACCATTAATTGCTGCTCTTTTAACAATAGTTGGTTATTCAATAAATGATTCAATAATTGTTTCGGATAGGATAAGAGAAAATTTGAAAAAGATGAAGGGGAGTTTTCTGGAAATTGCAAATAAAAGCATTAATCAAACATTATCAAGAACAATTATAACATCAGGAACTACTTTATTTGTTGTTATTTCTCTTCTTTTACTTGGTGGTCCTGTTTTAAGGGATTTTTCTTTAGCCCTTTTTATAGGAATTATTGTTGGAACTTACTCTTCAATTTTTATTGTTGCAGCACTTGTTTGTGATTGGGAAAGAAAAAGGAAAAGGGGATAATGTTTGATTTTATAGTTTTTGATCCTGATAAAACTATAAAAAAGGCAGAGGAGTTAAAGAATGCAGGTAGACCTGACAGGGCTTTGAGTTTGATTTTAAGGTCTTTGAAATCCCATCCAGAACACCCCTTTTTAAATTTAAAAGCCTTTGAATATTCTATTTATGCAGGAAAAGAAAGGGACAGTTTTGTATATTTTCAAAAGGCTATAAAGAGTAAAGAGGCAAAGAATGAGGCAGAAAGAATTCTAATTGAGAATCTCTCAAGAACAGGTTTAGAAAAGCATAGAGAACATTATTTTGAAATACTTGTTGAAGAATTTAAAGTTAAGGAGGCAAAAGAATTTTTTAAGAATCTTGATAGAAAAGAGATAGAAAGTATAAGGGAAAGGTATAAGAAATTTGTTGATGAAATTTATAAAAAAGAAGTTGAAAAGCCTACAAAAGGTCTTTTAAGGGGTTTATTAATACTATCAATAATTGAATGGGAATACGGGAATTATGAAAATTCAAGGGATGCTTTAAAAGAATCTTATGCACTATTTCCTGAAGCAAGGGATGAAATAATAGAAGTTATTGAAGAGGAAACAAGATATGGTAAGAATAGGATATTTGCCAATTTTATAATAGGTGAACTATTTTATCTTTTCGAAGACGAAAAAAAGGGTGTTCTAATTCTTGAAAGGGTTTTAGAACAAGATGAAAATTATTTAGAAAAAATAAAGGAAATATTTTCAGAAAAAATTCCAGAGACAAAAGAAGGCAAAAAATTTTATATTAAAATTCTCTTAAAAGAAAAAAATTATAAAGACCTTCCACCATTTCTTGAAGGAATTGAAAAGGAAGATGTTCAGAAATTTCTTGATAAGATAGAAATAGAAAGATTATTCTTTGAAAAGGAAGTTTTAAAAAAGTATATAAATTATTTTAAAGAGGCAGGTTTAAAATTTAAAATAATAGATATCCTTTACTTTGCCTCAAAAAACTTCCCTGAAATGATTTATGAATTTCTTGATGATGCAAAGGAAGTAATAAAAGAAGAAATTGAAGAAAGTGCTTTAAGAAAGTTTATTGAGAGTTTGAAAAATATAAAAGAAAAGGGGAATATAATTGAAGAAATATGCCTTCATGAACCTCGTATTTTGAATTTACCAAGTTTTTCAGATGTAATGAATGAAGTTATTGAAGAGATTCCAGAGGATAAAAAATTACTTGAAATATTTGCCCTTTCTTTATTTAAAACAAAAAAGTTTGAAGAGGGATTAGCTGTTACAAGTTATATTCTGAGAAACTTCAAAGAAGATTTATCTTTTGAATTAAAATCTTTTATTGAAAAAAATAAAGAATTTCTTTCATATTATCCTCTTTTTTATGAAGTGATGTATGAAATCAATATTCAGGATAAAAAGGAGGGAGAAGAAATTTTATTAAATTATTTTAAAAATTTTTCAGATTTAAAAAATGAAATAATCGTTTTTCTTGAAGACCTTGGTGAAAGGAAAAAAGAATTTATAGAAGAAATTTTAGATGATATAAGATATGTGAGTGAAAGAGAAGAATTACCTGATAATATTCTTAATCTATTAAAGGCTGAACTATGTATTAAAAAGGAGTATTTTAAGGATGCAGAAAATTATTATTATAAAGCATTTAAGGATGGGATAAAATGGGTGAGGAAAAGGGTTTTGGAGATTGAGGAAAAAATTTCTTCTCCTTATATAAAATTTCTGAAAGGAAAAATTCTTATTGAAGATGGGAAGATAGAAGAAGGCTCTTCCTATTTATTTTTTGCTTTAAGAGAGGAGCCTGCTATTCTAAAAGATGTTGCAGCATTTTTAAGAAATAAAATGGAAAAGGAAAAAAACGTTTATTTAGGAGTGCCTTATCTTGAGATTTTGATAATGCAGAAATATTATGAACCTGCTTTAAAATTTGCTGAAAAACTCCTTGAAATAAAAGATAGGAATATAAAAGGTGAAATTCTCTCCCTTTATGCGCAGGCTCTATGGGAAACAGGGAATGCAAAAGAAGCAAAAGAGGTGATAAAAAAACTTTTTGCTGAAAAATATATATTCAATCCTAAAAGTCTTATAAGATTTTTTGAAGAAAAAATAAATAAAGGGGAAGAAAATGCTTTCATATACCAGACACTTGGAACATTATATATTTTAGAAGGTAAACCTTCTAAAGCAGCAATGTCTTACTTTAATTTAGCCCTATTAAATCCTTCACTTTGTGAGAGAATAAAAAATATGCTTGTAGGAATAGAATCTCAATTTCCAGAAGACATTGGAGTTAAAATTGCTAAGTCAGGGATTAAGATTATTTCAGGGAAGGAAATTGAAGGATATGAAGAAATTGAAAATATAATTGAGAATTTTAAAGAAGCCTTAGAACTCACAGAGTTTTTTAAGTTTTTAGATAAAGAAGAAAAACCTTATAGAGTATTTTTAAAGGCTTTAATTTCTTTTCATAAAGGAGAAGAAGATTATATTAAATATATTAAAAAATTTGCATTTCCTGAAGAAATTCCTGAATATTTAATGGGAAAAATCATAAATTTACTTGAAAGGGGAATAAAAAAAGGGCTTGCTTTATGGGAATCAATGTTATTTCTTTTTAAAATTTATCTTTATTTAAACAAAAAGGAAAAAATAATGGAATATATTAAAAATTATGGTATTCCAGAAGATAAAGAAATTCTAAAAGAATTTAGGAAATTCTTTATCGAACTTGAAGAAGACTATAAAGAGGAAAAATCTTATAACTTTTATTTAGGTATTTTACTTTTAAGACTTGGAGACCAAAGAGGCTTTTTCTTTCTTGAAAAAAGTTTGCCTCAATTTAATGATAAAATATATGAAATTTTTGAAGAGATTAAAAATTATAAAGGGAATGAAGATATTCTTTTAAAGGTTTGTTCCATTAAAAAAGATGCAGAAAGGTTTAAAGAAATACTTGTGAAATTGCCTTATGATTATATAATTAAAAAGGAGGAATATTTAATAAGCCTTTTAGAAGAATTGCCTTATGAAAAAGAAGTTTGTAAAATATTTTGGGATGTTCTTTTAAAAGAAAAAAGAAAGAGTATAATTAAAATTTTTGAGAAAATTATGAAGGAGGAGAAAAAGGTTCGTGATAAAATAAAATATTATCTTTCACTAAAAAACGATTTTGAAATTGAAGGAGAGGAATTTTATAAAATTCTCATAGAAAATTCAGATAAAAAAGAAGTAGCCCTTTTATGGGATGAGGTTTATAATGATTTTATGATTAAGAGAAAAAAATATGAAGAGACAAGAATAGAGATTAAAAATGAGGAAGATGTTCTTTTTATTTCAAGGATTTATGAGAAAAAAGGGAAAATTATGCAAGCATTAGAAATTTTAGAGAGCTTTAGAAAAAGAAAAGGAGTAAGTGATAGAGTTTTAAAAAGAATAAACTATTTAAAAAGAAAGCTATATGAAAAACCACTTATTTTGAAAATGGAGGTATTAAGATGAAAATGTGTCCTATTCTCTCAGTGGTTGCATTTGAAGAAAAAGAGGGTAAAAAAATTCCAAAGATTTATGAAGTTTCTTGTGTTTTAGAAAAATGCTCTTTCTGGAATAAAGATGTATGCACCTTTATGGATAAAACCTCTTTAAACTTGATAAGTACAAAGATAGTTTCCTCTATTGAAAAAAATATCCAGGATCTAAGAGGCGAATTTTTACTCTTAAAAGAAGAAACCCAAAAATATGACAGGGAATATTTTAGCAAGGTAAATGAAATTTTATTAAAATTTGAAAAAGCACTTGATGAAATAAAAAATATAGGTGAGGAATTTAAAAATAGAACTTCCTATTATGAAAAACTCTTCCAGGAAATAAGACTTTCAACAATATATGAAAAAATATTTTTTCTATTATCAAGAGGTGAATATGATTTAGCATATGAAGAAATTAATAAGATAGAAGAGGATAAAAAAGATGTTCCATTTAAAATTCTTGAAGGAGTTATATTATTTAAAAAGGGTGAAAGAGAAAAAGCAAAAGAAATTTTTGAAAATTTAATTGAAAAGGGAATTACTGCAAAAGAGGTTTATAATAATCTTGGGCTTATCTATTATGAAGAAGGTAAATACGAAAAGGCAATTGAAATATTTGAAAGAGGGTTAAAATTTTCAAGAGATTTCCCCGAAATTCTATATCATCTTGGGCTTGCCTATTATAAAAGTGGAGAGATAGAAAAGGCTTTTGAAATTTGGAAAGAAGTTATTGAGATTGATCCGGAGTTTTTGGAAGCAAAAGAGGCTCTTGAAAAATATAAAGAGGGAAAATGACTATAGAATTTATAGGGATAGGAGAAGGTAAAGTTGTAAATGGAAAGAAAAAACTTGGGGCTATTGGAATTGGTTCTTGTCTTGTTATAGTTATTTATGATAAGAATAAGAAAATAGGTGGTTTCGCCCATTCTATGCTTCCAAGAGCAAGAGAAGAAAATCCTTCAAATCCTTATAAATTCGTAAATACTGCAATATATAAACTTTTAGAAGAAATGGAAAAAATGGGATGTAAAAGGGAGGATATGGTTGCAAAGATTGTAGGGGGAGCAAGAATTTTTACAATTCCTGGATTTAAAGGTCCTTGGAGTGTTGGTGAAAGAAATATTCTTGAAGCAAGAGAGGTTTTGACAGAACTTGGTATAAAAATAGTGGGTGAAGATGTGGGAATGGATTATGGAAGGAGTGTAGAGTTTGATGCCGAGACAGGAGAAATTCTTGTTACCTCATATAAAACAAATCCAAAGATAATTTGAGAAAATTTAAAATTGTATTTCTTGGTTGTCCAAAAAATTTTGTTGATACCGAGCATTTATGTGGCTTTCTTTTAGAAAAGGGTTTTGAATATGGAGATGATGGAGACCATGTATTTATTCAAACATGTGCATTCATAAAACCTGCAATAGAAGAAAGCACAAAAGTCATTAAAGAATATATAAATAAAAAAAAGAAAGGAGAAATAAAATTTATAGGTGTGGGGGGTTGTCTGCCTTTAAGATTTAAAAATATTAAGAAGATTTTTCCTGAAATTGATTTAGTAATAAAAAACTTAAAAAAAGATGAGATTATTCCCTCTACTCCCAGATTTTTACTCACAAAAGGCTTTTGCTATGTTAAAATCTCTGAAGGCTGTAATGAAAGATGCTCCTTTTGTGTAATCCCTTGTATAAGAGGAAATTTAAGAAGCAGGGAAATTGATGATATATTAAGTGAAATTAAATTTTTAATAAATAATGGTTTTAAAGAAATAATTCTTATTTCTCAATCAACAGGTCAATATGGAATAGATATATATAAAAAACCTTATTTTAAAAATCTTTTAAAGAAAATTGAAAAAATAAATGGGGATTTCTGGGTCAGGATGATGTATATGCATCCAGCAGATATTGATGAAGAAATTGTTAAAATTATTAAAAATTCTGAAAAAATTGTAAAGTATATGGACATACCTATTCAGCATTTTTCGGAAAATGTTTTAAAAGAAATGAGAAGAAGAGGTGGTAAAAAGAAGGTTTTGAATGCCCTTGAAATGATAAGGAATAACTTCTCTGATGATTTTTATATAAGAACTGAAGTAATGGTTGGCTTCCCATCTGAAACTGATAGGGATTTTGAGGAACTTTTAAATGGTTTAAAATATTACAAGATAAATAGAATTGCGATTTTTAAATACTATGATGAGAAAAATTTGAAACAAAAGATTCCCGAGAAAATCTTAAGTGAAAGATTTGAAGAGGCTCAAAAAGTTGCAATGGAATTGATGAAGGAAAGTCAAAAAAGACTATTAAATAAAAGATTAAAAGTTTTAATAAATGAAAAAGATGGAAAATTTTATAAGGGGAGAACTGAATTTGATGCTCCTGAAATTGATTTTGAAGTTTATGCAAAAAAAATTAACAAGATTGAAATTCCAAACTTTTATACTTTAAAAATAAAAAATATGAAAAGGAATTTTGACCTTTTAGGAGAAATATGTTAAAAAAAATTTTTAGTTCATTTTTAATAATATTTTTATTAAACACTTCATATATTCCTTTTATTCCACAAAGATATATAACAAGAAGAAAAAAAATTGAATACATTTACAATAAAGTTAGAAATGTTATTGGAAAATTTATATTTTTAAAAGACAAGACAATTGTTTTAATTTATTCAAATATAATTCCAATGAAAATTAAAGAGAGTATTTTAAATAAAAATTAAGGAGGTGTTATGAATGCTCTTATTTATTTTTTATTTTCTCTTTCATATATTCTTTCTTCAAATGGTCTTTCCTATCCTCAGTGGGAAGAGGGTAGAACAGAAATTGAAATGGAGGATATAAATAATGATGGGAAAATTGACCTTTTAACAATAGGAGATCATGGTTCTCCTTATGTAAATACACAGGAACATGGAATAATGGTTTATTTTGGAGATGGTTATGGTAATTGGCAAAACTATATGAATGGTAATTTTGGATATGGTGGGATTGCAATAGGTGATGTGAATAATGATGGACATAAAGATGCAGGCTATGCAATGCATCACAATTATTCAAATAATGATTTTGGGGATCAATTAATAGAAGTGGCACTTGGAGATGGAACAGGAATGAACTGGGTTCCCTGGGATGATTCCTTAGCAGATGAAGGACAATCATGGGGAATGTTTAGCACTGATTTTGCAGATATAAATAATGATGGACTTTTAGATATAGGTTCTGTTTCCTTTGGTTGCTGTGATGGAATCCATATTTATAAAAATAATGGTAATGGAACATGGACAAGGACATTTGGTTTTCTTGGTGGAAATTCAGATATGCATTTTGTTTTCGGAGATATAAATAATGATGGAAATATAGATTTTGTTGCTTCCCATCAATATGGAACAGTTTATTTTGGAAATGGAGAAGGGAATTTTGTAAATGCTGATTTTAATTTACCTCCAGGGGGTTCATCAGGAAGAAGAGGTGTTTCACTTGGAGATGTTGACAATGATGGAGGAATGGATTTAGCATTTATAAATACAAATGGTGGTATAGAAGTATGGTGTTATAATGAAAATCAAGGACAATGGGTTTCTTATTCTGGAAATTTACCTTCAACAGGAAATTTTCAGGCAACTCAACTTTTTGACATGGATCTGGATGGTTATATGGATGTTTGTGCATACGGCGCTGGGACATTCTCATTATATCTTGGGGATGGTAATGGAAACTGGACATATGAAACAGGACTTACGCTTCCTTCACCCGGAGATTTATCCGCTTTCAGGGTCGGGAGGGATGCAGATCATAATGGATTTCCTGATTTAGTTATAATTGCGGATTCTGGAAGCTGGTTCACCTATATAAATAAAGTTAAATTTTTTAAAGAAGCATCAATTCCATCACAAATTCAAATAAAACCTGTTTATCCAAGAGGTGGTGAGAAATTTCGTTCAGGTTCTGTTAGATTTATAGACTGGATAAGTGCTGTTCCACAGGGACAGGGGATTGTAAAACTTGAAATTTCCTTATCAGGACCAAATGGTCCCTGGGAATTAATTGCAAATAATTTACCTGATAATGGAAGATATCAATGGATTATTCCATCCTATTATTCTTCAAATAATTGTTATATAAGATATACCTTAAAGGTTCAAAATGATTCAGTTACTGCAATTACTCCAAGTGCATTTTCAATAATTCCTGTATCTTTAAAAGAAAATTATGAAATTATTGAGATTCAAAAATTTAAGGGGAATATTTTGATTGATAAAACAGGAAGAATTTTTGTTAAAAATCGTCTAAAGAATTTTAAACCAGAGATCTATTTCATAATAGATAAGGAAAGAAGGAAGATAAAGAAAATTTTTAATTTAAAAGGATTGCCATGATAAAAATAATAATTTTAATTTGTATCAATGCAGGAGTTTATAAAACTATAGATTATCAAAAGCCTGCAAATACTTATTCTCCAGGTCTTCGGACTGGTGAGATTGTTTTAAAAAATCCTTCCTCCTGGATCCTTCTCATTGATGATGATGGTGGAGATTATGATAATCCTCAAGGAGACACCCTTTATCCTGATTTACAATCTTACTTTAAAGAGGCACTTGATATTTATTATCCAGGTCAATATGACATATATGAGATAAAACAAAATGGTCCCGGGCCAGATACAAGTATTTTAAAAAATTATGAAGTTGTTATATGGTATACAGGTGAATGCTGGAATTCAGCATACTGGTCAACTTTAGAACCACAAGATGAGCAAAATCTTGCAATATATCTTGATAGTCTTCAAGGAAAATTAATCTTTACATCACAGGATTATTTTTACGATAGGTATCCAAATGCAGGAAATTTTTATCCAGGACAGTTTCCCTATGATTATTTGGGTCTTCAGTATGTTAATCAGGATACCATCTATCCTTTTGGTGGAATATTTCAAGGAGTTTCAGGAACTGTATTTGAAAATTTTTCAGGATATTTTAGTGGAGTTGGAGTTTACTCAGAAGGTGTTCCTTGCTGGCTTGACCATATTTTATCTTATGATGCCATTTGTAATTTAAAGGCAATGGATTCTGCTATGACAGATACCATTAATGTAGGTTTTCAAAGAAACAAAGGCAGATATAAAGTTATTTATTCAAATCTTGGTTTTGAAGTTATAAGTGATTTGAACATAAGAGCAGATATGATTCATGCAGCAATAGAATGGCTTAAACTTTCTGTAGAAGAAAAAAAATTTACTTATAATGAATACATAAAATTTTCTAATAATAGAATTTATTATTCTTTTCCCAATCAAAAAGAAACCAAGATTTTTATTTATGACATAACAGGCAGAATTGCTAATTCTTTTTCAGTTTCCGGAAAAGGTTGTTTATATATTAAAAATACCCCTGGAAATTATATTTTAAAAGGGCAAAATATAAAAATAAAAGGGTTTATAATAAGATAAACTGTGTAGGGCTTTCCTTAGGTTCAAATAAAGGAAATAGATTTTATTATATAATTAATGGAATTTTAGAATTAAAAAAAATTTTAAAGAATTTAAAATATTCAGGAATTTATCTGACAAAACCATGGGGGATAGAAAAGCAAAGAGAATATTTAAATATCTTTGTGACAGGTTATACAGATTTGAGCCCATTTAGTCTTTTAGAAAAAATAATGGAGATAGAGAAAAAATATGGAAGGGAAAGGGAATATAGATTTTCTCCAAGAACAATTGACATAGATATAATATTTTATGAAGATTTAATTTTAAATGATGAAAAATTAAAGATACCGCATCCTCTAATGCATGAAAGAGGTTTTGTTTTGATCCCAATGAAAGAAATATTAGGGGAATGGGTTCATCCTGTTTTAAAAATAAAACTTTCTGAAATTATAATTAATAATTATCAAAAAGAAGTAAAAAAAGTTATTCAAAAGGAGGCACTAAAAATATGAAAATTATCGAAAATCCCTATGAAATGCAAAAAATTTCAGAAGAAAAAAGGAAAGAGGGGAAAATTATTGGTTTTGTCCCAACAATGGGTGCACTGCATGAAGGTCATCTTGAACTAATAAGAGAAGCAAGGAAGAAAAGTGATTTTTTGGTTGTTAGCATTTTTGTAAATCCAATCCAGTTTGGTCCAAAAGAAGATTATAAAGAATATCCAAGGGATGAAAAAGGGGATATTGAAAAATGTGAAAAAGAAGGTGTTGATATAATTTTTATGCCAGATGTGGAAGATATGTATGAAAAAAATTTTTCTACATATGTAGAAGTTAAAAATTTAACAAAAACTCTTTGTGGAAAATATAGACCAGGGCATTTTAAAGGTGTAACAACTGTTGTTACAAAATTATTTAACATTGTAAAGCCTCATCTTGCTTTCTTTGGATGGAAGGACGCACAGCAACTCCTTGTAATTAAGAAAATGGTAAAGGATTTAAACTTTGATATAGAAATAATAGGAATTGAAACTGTTAGAGAAAAAGATGGACTTGCAATGAGTTCAAGAAATTTTTATTTAAATGAAAAAGAAAGAAAAGAGGCTTCTTATCTTTATAAGGCACTTTTATATGGAAAAGAACTCATAGAGAAAGGTGAAAGAGATGCAAGAAAAGTAAAAGAAGAAATAAAAAAATTTATAAACAGAAATGCCCCAAAAGGGAAAATTCAATATGTTGAGATTGTTGATATTGAGAATTTAAAACCTTTAAGGAAAATAAAAGGTGAAATAATGATTGCTCTTGCTGTTTTCTTTGGAAAGGCAAGACTAATTGATAATATAAGAATAAAAGTTGATTGATTTTGTTTTTTTAATTCTTATTATCTTTTTCTTATTTAAAGGATTTGCTAAAGGATTTGTTCTACAGATTGCAAGTTTAGCAGGAATTATATTTGGAGTTTTTTTATCTTATAAATATGGGTTATTTTTTTCTCATTATTTTTATTTTCCCCGGGTATTTTCCTATGTAATAACTTTTCTTTTAATATATCTTTTATTTTTCCTTACAGGGATTATTTTAAAAAAATTTTTCAAAAGTATAAAACTTTTTTGGCTTGATAAAATTTTGGGAGGGGCTTTTGGTTTTTTAAAGGCAGTATTTTTAATATTCCTTTTTATATTTGTTTTAAAAGAAATTGGAATAGATCTAACAAAGAAATCAAAAATTGCAAAAGAAATTTATAAAATAGAAAAAATAATTAAAAAATACTCTTCTAAAAACTTTGCTCGGCTCCGCTAATCTTTAATTTTTATTCAACCTTTATTTCTATTTCCTTTGGTTTTGCTTTCTCGGATTTCGGAACCTCTATTTCAAGAATCCCATCCTTACATTTTGCTTTTGCCTTACTGGGCTCAACTTCCTTTGGAAAAGGAATGTATCTCTTAAATTTGCCATAAGAAATTTCCATCCTGTGGTATGTTTTTCCTTTTTCCTCTTTTTCCTTTTTCCTTTCACCAGAAATTGATATTCCATTTTCATCAACCGTTACTTTTATATCTTCCTTTTTCATTCCAGGAACTTCTGCCCTTATTATGAATGAATCTTCAGTTTCTTCAACGTCAATTGCAGGAGAGAAAGTTTGTTCCCTTTCAGTAATGAAAGATTTCCTTCCGAAGAAGGAGTCAAAGAGTCTATCAATCTCTTCCCTTAAACTTGATATTTCTTTAAATGGGTCCCATCTTGTAATTTCTTTCATACTCTCACCTCCTTTTTGAAGTTTTATTAAAATACTTTTCTTTTTGAATTTTGTCAAGAGGGTATATTAAAATTAATTTTTATGAAAGTTAAAATAGCAGAAGTTATAGGTTTTTGTTTTGGAGTTGAAAGGGCAATAGATATTGCTCTAAAAGCAAGTAAAGAAGGTGAGGTTTTTACATTAGGACCTTTAATTCATAATAAAGAAGTTATTGAAGACCTTGAAAAAAAGGGAATAAAGATAGCAAATTCTATTGAAGAGATAAAGAGTAAAAAAATGATCATAAGGGCGCATGGTGCTCCTCCATCTATTTATGAAGAGGCAAAAATTTTTGAAAAGGAAATTTATGACGGAACATGTCCATATGTAAAACTTGTTCAAAATAAAGCAAAAGAATTATTTGAAGAGGGTTATGAAGTTGTAATTATAGGTAAAAAAGAGCATCCTGAGATAAAGGGTGTTTTGGGTTATATTCAAAATAAAGGAATTGTGATAACTTCTGAAGAAGATGTTCATAAATATGATTTTAATAAAAAAAGGATTGGGATAGTTGTTCAGACAACTTTTAGAGAAGATATTTTTTTGAATATAGTAAATAGAATTTTGGAAAAAAGTTTTGAAATAAAAATTTTTAATACAAGGTGTCCTGATACAAAATTAAGGCAAAAAAATACTCGTGAACTTGCAAAGGAGTGTGATGTAATGATAATAGTTGGTGGTAAGGATTCATCAAACACAAAGAGATTATTTGAAATTTCTAAAAAATATTCAAAAAAGGCATATCATATTGAAAAACCAGAAGAGATAAAAAAGGAATGGTTTAAAAATGCAAACTCTGTTGGTGTTGCAGGAGGCTCTTCAACTCCGAAGGAGATAGTTTTAAAAGTTAAAGAGATAATAGAAAATATTGATTAGGGCAAACCTTTTATATGTTATAAAGGAAAATAAAGTTCTTTTAATTTATAAAAAGAAAGGACATGGAAAAGGTCTTTTTAATGGAATTGGTGGAAGGATTAAGAAAGGAGAGGATATTAAAGAAAGTGTAATAAGAGAGGCAAAAGAGGAAGTTAATATAAAAGTTAAAGATGTTATTTTTTGTGGAAAAATAAATTTTGATGATGAAAAGGGAAAATGGGAGGTTTATGTTTATAAGGCAAACAATTTTGAAGGAGAACCAAAGGAAACAAAGGAATGTAGACCGGTTTGGTTTGAAATAGATAAAATTCCATACGATAAAATGTGGCCTGATGATAAATACTGGTTACCACTTGTTTTTAAAAATAGAAAATTTAATGCATTTTTTAAAATAAGAAATATGAAAATTTTAGAATATAGTTTGATTTTTAATTCATAGATACTTTAAAATGAATCTATTTTAAGGAGGTGAATTATGTCAAAAATAAAATGTATAATAGGAGTCCTTATAGGTATAGGGCTCCTTGCAGCAGGAAATACTGACCTCTTGAATAAAGGGGTAAAGGAAAACAGTATCCCAATAAAAATGCAAGTGGAAATAAAAAATCCATATAAACCAAAAACAGGAACAAGAGGCTGGATAACATTACTATCTGAAAATTTTGAATCAGGTGTAATTCCCTCTAATTGGACAGTAATTGATGGAAACAATGACGGATTTAAATGGACAGCAGGAACAACTTCTGATTTAGGGTCATATACTCCACCAAACTATGGAACTGCTTATGCCTATTATTCTGATGATGATGCAGGAGGTAATGTTATAAACTATAATGAAGAATTATGGACACCTGCACTCGGTGTTTCTGGAATGACGCAATTAAAATTCAAATATGGATATGGATTCCAAGTATTCCAGACTGGTGAAAAATATAGAACACATTTTAGAAAAAAGGTTGGTGGCTCATGGACTAATTGGACACAATTAAAGGTTTATACGACAAGTGCAGCAGGAACAGATTCCTTTGATTTAACAAACGAGCTTCCCTGTGATTCAATTCAGTTCAGATTCTTCTATAGTGATTCAACTTCTTCTTCTCACTGGGGATGGGCATGTGCTTGTGATAATGTTATTGTTGAAGGATTCGTTCCTGTAAATCATGATGTAGGAGTTGCTCAGATTATTTCCCCAACAGGGACAGTTTTAATTGGTCAACCTGTTAATGTTATAGTTAAATATGGAAATTTTGGGAATAATCCTGAAACATTTCCAGCAATTGTAAGAATATTTGATCCCTCAAATGCTCTTGTATTTTCAAAGGATACGAGTTTAACATTAAATGCTGGTCAAAATATAGATGTTAATTTTGGACAATGGACACCAACACAATTTGGTTCCCATTTTATTTACGGGAAAACACTCCTTCAAGGTGATGAATTTCCTCAAAATGATTCCCTTGGTATTTCTTTCCAGGTTTCAGGTTGGGGTTCATGGACACCATATAATCCACCAGGTGCAAATTATGATAGATTAACCCATGCAACAGTTTATGATCCAGACAATGACAAGATTTATATGATTGGTGGAACACCAAATGGACAGTCTGGTTCAAATGTTCCTTATTGTTACAGATATGATCCTGTTACAAATTCCTGGAACACAAATCTTGCGAATATGCCTGATGCAAGGGGATGGATACAGGGAGGATACTGGAATGGTAAGATTTATATTCCAGGAGGTTATACGAATGCAGGAGCAAACTCAAACACATTCTATATATATGATATTGCATCAAATTCCTGGACACAAGGACCTACTTTACCAGAGGCGCGTCTTGCCTATGGTCTTGCTGTATGGAATGGAAACATATATGTTATAGGAGGAGTAAATCCGGGTTTAAATGCAGGGACACAGACAGTATTTAGATACAATGTATCAAGTAATCAATGGACGCAGGCAACACAGATTCCAATGCAGTTTGATATGGGTGGTTCTTGTTATTTAGGGGATACAATTTATCTTGTTGGTGGTGTTAATAGAGGCGCGCAGACTGCATGGACACAGGTTTTAAGAGGGATTATAGATAATAATAATCCTGATCAGATTACATGGACATGGATAACGAATTTACCATATGCAAATGCTATAAATGCAGCATGTGCACTGCCTGGTAAATTATATATGATTGGTGGGTTTATTAATCTTCAGACTGCCACAAACAGGGTATGGGAATATGATATAGCGACGAATACATGGACAGAACTCCCTCAATATGTTGTTCCTATTGTAAGGAATCATTTTGCCTGCACAAGGCCACAGATAACAGATGCGGGTGTAAGGATATATGTTGTTGCGGGTGATGCAAATGGTGACTGGGCTCCGCCAAACAATTATTATTATTATCTTGAGAGGGCTGTAGGGGTTTCTGAGAAAGCATATAAGGAAAGACCGTATATTTTCTTTATAAATCCGAATATTGGAAAGGGGCCATTTTCTATTTACTTTAGTTTAAAGAATAGATCAAATGTTGATATTTCAATTTACAATACACTTGGTCAGAAGATAAGTGATATTTATAAAGGTGTAAAGGAAGCAGGTAATCATGTGATTAAATATGATGGTAATTTAAATTCAGGGATTTACTTTATCATTTTAAAGACTTCTGAAAATTCTGGCTCTTACAGGATTATAAAGGTTAAATAAATCTTAAATGGGGTGGATAAAGGTTTATTCCTTTCCACCCCTTTTTATTTTATAATATTTTCCCAGAATGTTCCTTTTATTCTTTTTAATAAATTATTTTTTAGTTCTTTGTCCTTAATTTTTATAGAAATTTTTTCTATTCTTTCATTAAACCATTTTGTAAAATCTTTTTTATTTATGATAAATCCATCAAATTTTTTCTTTCCAATTTTTCTTACAATGAAATATCTGTGTTTTGCTTCTATTATTTCAGGATAAACTTCAAATTTTTCCATATTTTTCAAATAAATACTATCACCCAAATGAAAGAATGAAGGGGGAGGCGGTGGAACTTCTTCTTTTTGAGTTAAATCAACATAAAAATAAAGGGAGTCCTTTGAAAAATCACCCTTTTTATCATTTTTTATTTTTCTCAAATAATTCTTTGCAAGATAATATTTTTCTTTTTGATATTTAATTGTATCGTAATAAAAAATATTCTCAATGATTCTTGAAGCAAGGATTCCTTTAACAAAGTATTCTAAATAATCTCTTTCATCATTAAATATTTTTTTAATTTTCTCCAAAAGCCATGGTGCTTTTGTTTCCCTATCTATTCTTTGCTTTTCCATTTTTAGAAATTTTTCTTCTATTTTGAAATTCATATCTTTTTCGAGTAAAAATATTTTCAATTTTTTCTGAATTAAAAGCAGAAGGATTTCTTCATCTTTATAATTTAGATTATAAACCTTTTGAATTTTTTTCTCTATTTCAAATTCCTTTTTATTTATTTTAATACCGTTTATTTCGGAAATGTAGCTTTTACACGATAGGATTAAAAAAGTTAAAAATAAATTTTTTAAAATTCTCATAAATTAAATTATAAAGTGAAATTAATTTGTTTGACAATTTCATTTTTTTCCCTTTATGATTAAATTATCATTAAAAAGGAGGTGTTATTATGGATAAATTATATAAAGTAATGCTGGTAATAGGAATGGTAGGTGCTCTGCTTGCCTCTCAAACTGAGTCTGATTTTTCAGGAGCCCCCTCTATAAATTCAAATCTTATGAAACTTGAAAATCCTACGATTGATCAAGGAACATGGATTACAAAACAAAGCCTTCCATCTCCAAAATATTATCATTCAGTTGCAGTTATAGGAAATAAACTATATCTTACAGGAGGAGGAGAGTATACTGCTCCGACTACTGATTGCTGGGAATATGATATTGCAACAAATACATGGACGACAAAAGCAGCAATGCCTCAGGCAAGGGTAAGGCATGCATCTGCTGGTTTACAGGGCAAAGTATATGCAATTGCAGGTTATAATGGTAGTGCAAACATAAATCTTGTTCATGTTTATGACCCTGTGACAAATACATGGTCTTCTGCCGCAAACTATCCACAGGCATGTCAATTTTTAACTGCTGAAACATGGAATGATCAATATATATATGGAATAGGTGGACAATCAACTGCTTATTTAAACACCGTGTACTATTATAATCCTACATCAAATACATGGACACAAGCATCTTCTATGCCTGTTGCAACAAGGTCTCATGGTTCAGGAATAATAGGGAATACATTATATGTATGGGCAGGATTTAATGGTGCTTTTATTCAGGATTTCCAAATAGGTCAGATAAATCCTTCAAACCCAGCACAGATCACATGGACAAGCGGACCACAGTATCCTGTTCAGGCTTCAAGAACAACAGGTGACGAAGTTAATGATCCCTCAACAGGATGGATATTGATGGGAAGTTGCGGAAACTGGACTGGAACACCTGCACATCATCCATATTCATATATTTATGTTCCGGGTTCTTCTTCATGGACACAGATTCAAGATAAGCCAACAGTTTCTGATAATGCAGACCATGGAGTTGGAGTTAATAATGTATTCTATATGCCAGGAGGATATGATGGAAGTGCTGCATCGAATGTTTTTGAAGCCTATGAATTTCCTCAGGCACTTGCCCATGATGTTGGTGTCTTTGCAATACCCTCTCCTTCAGGAAATGTTATGATTGGCAATCCTGTTGATGTTATTGTTACTCCTAAAAATTACGGTCAAAATCAAGAAACATTCTCATTACATGTTGAAATAAGGGATCCAAGCAGTGCAATTGTTTTTTCTGATGATTCATTAAATATTACTCTTCCTCCAGGTCAAACAGTTGATATAAATTTTGGACAATGGACACCAACACAATTTGGAACCCATACTGTAAAAGCATGGACAACTCTTGCAGGAGATCAAAACCCTGCAAATGATACACTTTCCCAACAATTTAATGTTTCAGGTTGGGGTTCATGGACACCATATAATCCACCAGGCGCAAATTATGATAGATTAACCCATGCAACAGTTTATGATCCAGACAATGACAAGATTTACATGATTGGTGGAACACCAAATGGACAGTCTGGTTCAAATGTTCCTTATTGTTACAGATATGATCCTGTTACAAATTCCTGGAACACAAATCTTGCGAATATGCCTGATGCAAGGGGATGGATACAGGGAGGATACTGGAATGGTAAGATTTATATTCCAGGAGGTTATACGAATGCAGGAGCAAACTCAAACACATTCTATATATATGATATTGCATCAAATTCCTGGACACAAGGACCTACTTTACCAGAGGCGCGTCTTGCCTATGGTCTTGCTGTATGGAATGGAAACATATATGTTATAGGAGGAGTAAATCCGGGTTTAAATGCAGGGACACAGACAGTATTTAGATACAATGTATCAAGTAATCAATGGACGCAGGCAACACAGATTCCAATGCAGTTTGATATGGGTGGTTCTTGTTATTTAGGGGATACAATTTATCTTGTTGGTGGTGTTAATAGAGGTGCGGGGACTGCATGGACACAGGTTTTAAGAGGGATTATAGATAATCAGAATCCAGACAATATTACATGGACATGGATAAC
>JBDRZD010000014.1:0-32885 GCA_039803745.1 Caldifarciminota bacterium | reverse complement strand
AATTGACTTAAATTTTCTTAAAAGTTTATAATTTTTTTCTTTAAAAGGAGGAAAATATGATTTTACCTTTTAAAAATGAACCCTTTACAGATTTCAATTTACCTGAAAATAAAGAAAAAATGCTTAAAGCAATTGAAAAAATTGAAAAGGAAATGGGAAGAGAAATTCCACTTATCATAAATGGAAAAGAGGTTTACAAAAAGGAAAAGATAAAATCAATCAACCCTTCAAATAAAGATGAAATAGTTTGCCTTGCTCAAAAGGCTGATGAAGAAGATGCAGAAAAGGCTCTTGAAAGTGCGTGGAAAGCGTTTAAGGATTGGCAATTCTTTCCACCAGAAGAAAAGGCTAATATTTTGTTTAAAGCAGCAGAAATTGCAAGAAAAAGAAAGTTTGAACTTGCTGCAACAATGGTTCTGGAAGTTGGAAAAAACTGGGCGGAGGCAGATGCTGATGTTGCAGAAACAATAGATTATTTTGAATTTTATGGAAGGGAGATGTTAAGATATTCACAGCCCCAACCTTTAACTCCTTATCCAGGAGAAATAAATGAATATTTTTATATACCCTTAGGAGCAGGAGTTGTAATACCTCCTTGGAATTTCCCGCTTGCAATACTATCAGGAATGTCATCAGCAGCAATAGTAACAGGAAATACTATTGTTTTAAAGCCGTCATCGGATTCACCTTTAACAGGATACAGATTTTATGAAATAATGAAAGAAGCAGGATTACCTGATGGAATTTTAAACTTCTTAACAGGTCCTGGTGGAAGAGTTGGAGATTATCTTGTTGCCCATCCAAAAACAAGATTTGTTGCATTTACAGGTTCAAAAGAGGTTGGATGTCATATATACGAACTTGCAGCAAAGGTTCAGGAAGGGCAGATATGGCTTAAAAGAGTTATAGCAGAGATGGGAGGCAAGGATGCAATAATTGTTGATGATGAGTGCGACCTTGAAGATGCAGTAAATGGAGTTGTTGTTTCTGCATTTGGATATCAAGGTCAAAAATGCTCCGCATGTTCAAGAGCAATAGTTCATCAAAAAGTTTATAAAGAATTTTTAGATATTTTAAAAGAAAAAGTGGAAAAGATAAGTATAGGACCTGCAAAGGAAAACCACTTTATGGGGCCCGTGATAAATGAAGCAAGCGAAAGGAAAATACTTGAATATATAGAAATAGGTAAAAAAGAGGGGAAACTTTTAATAGGTGGAGAAAAAGCAGAGGGTAATGGATTTTATATAAAACCAACAGTATTTTATGATGTTGATCCAAAAGCAAGGATTGCACAGGAAGAAATTTTTGGTCCTGTTCTTGCAGTTATAAAGGCAAAAGATTTTGAAAATGCACTTGAAATAGCAAATGATACAATATATGGACTTACAGGCTCTGTATATACAAAGAATAGAGAAAAAATTTATAAGGCTAAAAAAATTTTCCATTGCGGTAATTTATACATAAACAGAAAATGCACAGGTGCCCTTGTTGATGTTCATCCCTTTGGAGGATTTAATATGTCAGGAACTGATTCAAAGGCAGGAGGGAGGGATTATCTCCTTCTTTTCCTTCAAGGTAAGAGTGTATCGGAAAAAATAAGATAGTGGGAGCAAAGTTAATCTATCCTGACGGAAAAATAAAGAATGTAGAGAAGGGAAAAAGATTAGAAGAATTTTTAAATGAAGAATATCTATGTGGGAAAATAGGGAATGAAATTGTTGATTTTTCTTATGAAATTAAAGGGAATGAAGAAATAATTCTTTGTGATTTTAATTCTGAAGAAGGAAAACTTGCATTCTGGCATACCTCTTCTCATATTCTTGCAAATGCTGTAAAAGAATTATTTCCTGAAGCAAAACTTGGAATAGGTCCTCCTATAGAAAATGGTTTTTATTATGATTTCTATGTTGAAAAACCCTTTACAGAAGAAGACCTTAAAAGAATAGAAGAAAGGATGAAAGAAATAATAAAAAGGGATGAAAAACTTTATAAAATAGAAGTAAGTTATGAAGAAGCAAAAAAAATATTTCGGGAATTAAAAGAAAACTTTAAACTTGAACTCATAGAAGAGATAAAGGATAAAAAAATAACAATTTATAAGCATGGAAATTTTATGGATTTATGTAAAGGGCCACATGTAAAGAGCACAGGAATCATAAAGGAGATAAAGGTGCTTTCTTCTTCTGGATGCTACTGGCGTGGTGATGAAAGAAATGAAAGTATGCAAAGAATTTATGGAGTTTCTTTTCCTTCAAAAAAACAAATAGAGGAATTTTTAATATTTTATGAAGAAGCAAAAAAAAGAGACCACAGAAAACTTGGAAAAGAACTTGAACTGATTTCCTTTTCAGAAGAAATAGGACCTGCACTTCCTATATGGTTTCCAAAAGGTGCTATTATAAGAAAAATAATTGAGAATTTCCTTTATGAAGAGCATATAAAAAGAGGTTATTTGCCTGCAATCACACCTCATATTGGTAAAAAAGAACTCTGGAAAAAATCAGGACATCTTGATTTTTATATTGAAAATATGTTTCCTGAAATGAAAATAAGTGAGAATGAAAGTTATTTTGTAAAACCGATGAACTGCCCATTCCATATTCAAATTTATAAATCCAAAATAAGATCATATAGAGATTTACCTTTTAGAATTTTTGAATTTGGAAATGTTTATAGATTTGAAAGAAGCGGTGTTTTACATGGACTTACAAGAGTTAGAGGATTTACTCAGGATGATGCTCATATTTTCTGTAAGGAGGAAGATGTTAAAGAAGAGATAAAAAATGTTATAGATTTTGCCTTATTTTTACTTAAAAAATTTGGATTTGAAAAATATTAT
The DNA here is from genome assembly GCA_039803745.1 of Caldifarciminota bacterium. Taxonomy (GTDB): domain Bacteria; phylum Hydrothermota; class Hydrothermia; order Hydrothermales; family Hydrothermaceae; genus JBDRZD01. Next base: position 30,046 of record JBDRZD010000014.1, on the reverse strand, counting down.
GTATATATATCAACAATGCCTGAGGAACATGTGGGTGACGAAAGGATGTGGGAGATTGCGACTAATTCTTTAATAGAAGCAGTAAGGGAAAAAGAGCTTGATTTTAAAATAGAAGAAGGTGAAGGTGCCTTTTACGGGCCAAAAATAGACATTTTAATAGAGGATGCATTAAAGAGGAAATGGCAATGCACAACAATACAGTTTGATTTTAATATACCTGAAAGATTTGAAGTTAAATATAGAGATAAAGATGGAAAGGATAAAACTCCCTATTTAATTCACAGGGCATTAATAGGCTCTTTTGAAAGATTTTTTGGGCTTTTAATTGAACATTATGAGGGGAATTTTCCCTTATGGCTTGCTCCAATTCAGATAAGAATTTTAACTTTGAGCGAAGAGGTAAATGATTATGCAGAAAAGATATTAGAAATATTTAGAAAAGAAGGAATGAGAGTAGACATTGATTTATCAAATGAAAGAATCTCTTATAAAATAAGAAATGCTGAAAATGAAAAGATTCCTTATATGGTAATAATAGGTAAAAAGGAAAAAGAAGAGAATAAAATTTCTATAAGAAAACATAAGGAAGGAGAAAAAGGGATATTTGAAATAGAGAAATTTATAAAAATTTTCAAGGAGGAATTAAAAGGTTATGGGTAAGAAAAAATTTTTTAGAGGGCCTGTAAAAAGGGAACCAGAACCATATAGAGTAAATGAAAGAATAAATGCAAGAGAGGTAAGGGTTATTGATGAAGAAGGAAGACACCTTGGCATAATGGACATAAATTCCGCTTTAGAACTTGCCTATTCAAAAGAACTTGATCTTGTAGAGATTGCACCAAATCAAAACCCTCCTGTTTGCAAAATAGTAGATTATGGTAAATTTAAATATGAAATGAAGAAAAAGGAAAAAAAGGAGAAAAAGGTTCAGGGTGGTGAAGTAAAGGAAATATCGTTCAGACCAACAACTTCATTACATGATGTTGAAATTAAACTAAAAAAGGTAAAAGAATTTATTGAAGAAGGGAATAAGGTAAAAATAAGGATATTCTTTAAGGGAAGGGAGAGGATGATGTTTGAAAAGGGTAAGGAAATATTCTATAAAATATTTGAAAAGATGTCTGAGTGGGCTGAAGTTGAAAAAGAGCCGACTCCTTTGGGTTTAAATCAATACATTGCAATCATAAGAAAGAAAAAATAATTCTTAAAATTTATACTCCAAAAATATTTTTTCTCTTTCAAATTTTATTCCAAATTTTGTTTCCTTTATTTTTGATTGTGCCATAAAATATGTTTGCAGGAATGAGGCAAAATGGTTTATAACAATACCAAGAAAAACTAAATTTTTAATCTGTTCAACCTTTCTTTCCCTTTCCCTTAAATTCATAAATTTTATCCATCTATCTCTGCTTTCCCAACTCCATTTATATTCCAATTTATGCTTTTCAACATATTCATTCTGCAAATTTTTATCATCTGGATATATAGCCCTTGCTTTCCTTCTTAAATATTCAATGTAATCGTCATAGGAATAAAAATTTTCAACATTTATCCAATAGTCCTCATCTTTTATATAAGGATTTGCATATGCATAAATTTTAGCAAAGGATTTATAACTTGAGATAGTATTTTCAATTGTCCTATTTGAAATAAAGTAAGAAAATAAAAAAATGCTTTCAGAAAAAAAGAAAATTTTGGCAATTTCTTTTTCATTTAAAATATAAGTTCCGCTTCCTGGAATTATACCTGAAAATCCTGCGTATATAAAAGGGTTTTTAAATACAAGATTTACAAGAAGAAAAATCTTCATTCTTCCTCCTTCTTTACAACACATGCATCAACAACAAAATCTTCTCCTTTTAATTTGATAAGTCTTACACCTTTTGCATTTCTCTTTAATTTTTTTATGTTTGAAATCTTAATCTTTAAAATATTACCTTCTTTTGTCATCAAAACAACCTCACCTTCTTTTGGAGCAGATTTTATCCAAGCAACTTTTCCTGTAATCTCACTTACTTTATGTAAGAGAATACCCTTACCACCCCTATGGGTAACCCTAATTTCACCAGGATCAAATCTTTTCCCAAATCCCTTTGAAGTTAAGGAAATAATTTCCTCTCCTTCTTTTACAAGAGCACCCCTTACCACCTCTTCACCTTTTTCTACTCTTATACCCCTAACACCATAGGCATTTCTTCCCATTGGTCTTATTTCAGAAGAATTTATCTTTATTCCAAGCCCTGAATTCTTTACAAACACGATTTCATCCTTCTCTCTTACTTTTAAAACATCAATAAGTTCATCAGCCTCAGGCAACGTAATTCCTATAATCCCCCTTTTACCTGCATTTTTAAATTCTGAGAGACTGGTCTTTTTTATAGTGCCCATCTTTGTTATAAAGAAGATATACTCATCTTCATTCCATTCAGAAATAGAGACCATATCAACGATTTTTTCATCTTTGTTTAAAAGAAAAAATGAACTTATATGTTTACCCTTACTTTGAAGACTTCCTTCTGGTAGATCAAATCCCCTTATAGAATAAACCTTTCCTCTTTGCGTAAAGAAAAGGATATGATCATGGGTATCACATGTAAAAATTACCTTTGGAAAATCTCCTTCATATAAAAATAAACTTGCTCCTATCCCTCCTTTTTTCTGAAGTCTTATTGAAGAAGCAGGAACTCTTTTTATGAATCCTGATTCTGTTAAAATAACGGTTATTCTCTCCCTTTGAATCAAATCTTCAATATCAATTTCTTCTGGCTCTTTTTCCAATATCTCTGTTTTTCTTTCGTCTCCATATTTTTCAGCAATTTCTTTAAGTTCATTTTTAATTATTTCCATTAAAAGTTTTTTGCTTTTTAAAATAGACCTGTATTTTTCTATATCTTTTATAAGCAAAGCATATTCCTCTTCAATTTTTTCTCTTTCAAGTCTTGTAAGATTTTGAAGTTTCATTTCAAGAATAGCCTGACTCTGTTTATCTGTGAGTTTGAATTCCTTCATAAGAGATAATTTTGCCTCTTTTGGCTCACCTGATTTCTTTATAATATTTATAACTTTATCAATATTTGCAATTGCTATTTTAAACCCTTCTAAAATATGAGCCCTCTCCTCTGCCCTTTTAAGTAAAAAAGAAATCTTTCTTCTTGTAACCTCCTCTCTGTGTTTTAAATAAAGGGAAAGCATTTCTTTAAGGGTCAAAATCTTCGGCTCATTATCACTCAAAGCAAGCATTATTACACCAAAAGATGTTTCAAGAGGTGTAAGTTTATAAAGTAAATTTACAACTACCTCTTCATTTACTCCCCTTTTGAGTTCTATAACAACTCTAATTCCATCTCTATCAGACTCATCCCTCAAATCTGCTATCCCTTCTATCTTTTTTTCTCTCACAAGATCTGCAATCCTTTCCACAAGAAGAGCTTTGTTCACCTGGTATGGTATCTCTGTGATAATTATTTTTTTATGACCATGCGCACCCTCTTCAATTTCCACTTTCCCCCTTAAAACTATTCTACCTTTACCTGTTAAATATGCCTCTTTTATTCCTTCTTTACCAAGGATAATTCCACCTGTAGGAAAATCAGGACCTTTTATAAAATCAAGCAATTTTTCATCAGGAATTTCAGGGTTATCAATAATTGAAATTAAAGCATTTACAACCTCTTTAAGATTATGGGGAGGTATATTTGTTGCCATTCCAACTGCAATTCCCGATGAACCATTTACAATTAAATTTGGAAACTTTGAAGGTAAAACTACTGGCTCCTTTAATTTGCCATCAAAATTTGGAACAAAATCAACAGTCTCTTTATCAATGTCCTCAAGCATTAGAACAGCAAATGGTGAGAGCTTTGCTTCAGTATACCTGTAAGCAGCAGGTGGATCACCATCAATAGAACCAAAATTACCCTGTCCTATAATTAAAGGGTATCTTAATGAAAAATCCTGAGCCATCCTTACAAGTGCATCATAAACAGCCATGTCACCATGAGGATGATACTTACCAAGAACTTCCCCAACAACATTTGCACATTTCTTAAACGGTTTATCAGGAGTTAAACCAATTTCAAGCATTGCATAAAGAATTCTTCTGTGAACAGGCTTTAATCCATCTCTTACATCAGGAAGTGCTCTTCCAACTATAACACTCATTGCATAGTCTATATAACTTGTCCTCATTTCATCTTCTATATAAACATTTTCTATTCTTTCAGGCATTTTCACCTCCTGTAGTATATTTTTACCTTTTTACCATAAAATTTTTTTATTACGCCAAGAAAATAAATTGGCTCATTCAATTTTTTAAAATATTTTTTAATATAATCCTCATCTTTTTTTGAAAAAATAATTATCATACCTATTCCCATATTAAAAACTTTGAACATTTCCTCCTCAGGAACCTCACCCATTTCTTGAATAAATTTAAATATTTCTGGCACTTCAAAATCTTTAAAATCAATTTCAGCAGATAATCCTTCATCAAGAACCCTTTTAATATTCCCTTCAAAACCACCACCTGTTATATGGACACATGCCTTAATTCTATTTTTTATAATTAATGGATAAAGGATTTTAAAATAACTTCTATGGGGAATAAGCAAAAGATTTTTAAGTTTTTTATTTCCAATTTTTGTTTCAAGAGAAATATTTTTATCTTTTATAATTTTTCTTACAAGGGAAAAACCATTGGTATGCAAACCAGAAGAAGAGATTCCATATATTAAATCTCCTTCTTTTAATTTCTTTGGAATAATATTTTCCTTTTTTAAAATTCCTATCATGCATCCAACAAGGTCAAACATACTCTTATTATAGATATCGGGCATTTCGGCAGTCTCACCACCAATTAAAAAAGCATCATGCTCCTTTAATGCTTTATCAATTCCTTTTATAATTTCATAAATTTCAATTTCTTTAAGATTTGAGGAAGCAATATAATCAAGGAAAAATAAGGGTCTTGCACCTACACATAAAAGGTCATTAACACAGTGATTAACAATATCAATACCAATTCCTTCTAAGTATCCAATCTCCTTTGCAAGAATCAACTTTGTTCCAACACCGTCCACAGTTGCAGCAAGATAATTGTCTTTATTTATTTTATAAATTCCTGCAAATCTTCCCTTTGAAATTTCAGGAATAAATTTTTTTATTCTTTTCTTGATAAAATCAGCATAATCAATATCAACTCCTGCTTCTTTATACCTCATATCTCCATTCTATCTCTTTAATTATTTTTTTAACTGGCTTTTCAAGGAGTTTCAAAACTTTTCTATATTCATCAATTCCTCCACCAAAAGGATCGGGTATTTCCATTTCATTTGAAATAAGTCTTATTTTCTCAGAAAATCCATATTTTGAAATTTCCATAAAATGCCTTCTTTCCATCACATATATAAAATCAGCCCATTCAAGTGTATCTACATCAATATTCTTTGCCTTATGGAAAGAAAGGTCTATTCCAATCTCTTCTAAAACTCTTTTAGCATTCTCACTTATAGGTGTTAAAGGAACTGCATTTACCCCTCTTGATTTTATCTTTACATTTTTTCTCAAATAATAGGGCAAATATTTTCTTAAAAGTCCTGCCGCCATTGGTGACCTGCATGTATTTCCAGAGCATACAAAAAGAATATTGAGAGAAATACTTTTATCAATCTTTACTTTCCTTAAAATTAATTCTTCAATTGCAGCAATACTTACAGGTCCTTTTCTCAAAATCTTAAATGGATATTCTGATAAATCAATAACAGTGGAAGGTGGAAAACCATAAGAATTTTCAGGAATTAGATAGCCTATTTCCCTTTTAATAAAAGGGTCAATTTTTTTATAAGATTTAACCGGTGGGTTTTCTGAAATATTTGCAGAAGTTGTTGCAAGAGGGCCTGTCTTTTCAAGAATTTCAAGGATTAGGGGATGATTTGGTATTCTTACCCCAACGGTTCCATTTTTTGCTATCCATAAAAATCCTCCCTTTATTTTTGATTTAAATATGCATGTTAAAGGGCCTGGCCAGAAATTCTGTATTATTTTCTCTCTTAGAATTCCAAGTTTTTTATGAGCAACAAATTTTTTTAATTCATTTCTATCTCTTATAAAGATAACAAGGGGTTTTTCAAGTTTCCTTTTTTTTAAATGATAAATTTTTTTTTGACCTTGAATGTTTAAAAAATATGTTCCAATCCCCATAACTGTATCTGTTGGAAAAACTATTACTCCTCCTTTTTTAATTATTTCCGAAATCTTCTCTATCTCTGAGTTTCTTATAATTTCCATAAAAATTTAAAAGCCCACGGGCGGAATTGAACCGCCGACCTTTACCTTACCAAGGTAATGCTCTGCCAACTGAGCTACGTGGGCATCGTTAATATATTATTATAAAGGAAAGAAAGGGATTTATTCAAAGATTAAACCATCTTTCATATTATAAATTTTCTTCGCATGTTTTGCAACATCCTTTGAATGAGTTACAACAATTATTGTTTTACCTTCTTCATTTAATTTATCAAAAATATTCATTATTTCTTCACCCGTTTTTGTATCAAGATTACCTGTTGGTTCGTCTGCCAGGATTAAATCTGCTCCTCCTATAAGTGCCCTTGCAATTGCAACCCTCTGATTTTCTCCACCTGAAAGTTCTGTTGGCTTATGAAATCTTCTTTCTAAAAGACCAACTTTCTCTAAAACAAAAAGTGCTTTTTCCCTTCTTTCTTTTTTTGGAACACCTGCATAAATTAAAGGGAGCTCAACATTCTGAATTGCATTCAATCTTGGAATCAAATTGAAAGTCTGGAAAACAAAACCGATCTTTTTATTCCTTATTTTTGCAAGGGTATCTTCATCAAAATTACTCACTTCTTTACCTTCAAAAAAATATTTACCCTTTGTTGGAATATCAAGAAAACCTATTATATTTAAAAGTGTGCTTTTTCCAGAGCCGGAAGGCCCCATTAAAGCAATGTAATCACCTTTTTTAACTTTAAGATTTATACCCCTTAAGGCATGAACTTCAATTTTATCAATTTTATATATTTTATGAACATCTATAAGTTCTAAAATCATTTCTTTTCTTTAACTCTTTCCCCTTCTTTTAGTAAATTTAAAACCTTTTGTGGTCCTTTAATCACACTATCACCCTCTACAATACCCTCTATTATTTCTACATTTTCCTTACCCTGAATCCCTATTGAAATAAATCTTTTTTCTGCTTTCCCTTTACTTTTTATAAATACAAAATATTTGTCTTTTTCCTTACCAATTGCAGAATAAGGGAGTATTAAAACATCTTTTTTCTTATTTGTTATAATCTCACAGGATGCATTCATACCAGGGGTTAAAAGGGGATCATTTCCAAGGAGCAAGATTCTAACAGGGAAAAGGGCACCACCTTCAGAAATTGAACTCATAGTTGGTAACCCACCAACACTCTTTACAATACCCTTAAATTTTTTCTCTGGAAGTGCAGTAACTTTTACATCTGCACTATCACCCTTTTCAATTTTAACAATATCACCTTCATCCACTTCACCTTCAAGAATGAGAGTTTCTCTATTTGCTACAACCATTATAACATTTCCCGGGACATTTAAACCAACAACAACCATTTCACCCTCTTCTTTATCTATTCTCAAAACTTCTCCATCAATTGGTGATCTTATATAACACTTTCTTAAATCTTCTTCAGCCTCTTTTAAAACAAAACTATCTGATTTTAAACTTTCCTTCATTGATAGATATTCTGATTCTGCTTTCTCAAATTCACTTTTTGATATTAAATCTTTTAAAAAAAGTTCCTTTGCCCTTTCATATTCATTTTTTATCATATTAAATTTTGAAAGGTTCGAAGAGAGCCTTGATTTAATCTCAAATAACCTTGCCTTATAGGTTTCAGGATTTATTATACATAAGAGATCACCTTTTTTAATTTTCTGTCTTTCCTTAACAAGTATTCTTTCTATCCTGCCCATAACATCAGAACCGATTTCAACTTGTTTATACGCATTTATTCTTCCATCCAACTTAACAGTTTCAATTATTTCACCCTTTTTCACTATTTCAATTTCAACCTCTTTTGTTTTTTCACCCTGAAAGAGATTTAAAAGAATCATTATTAAAATTATTAAAAAAATCCCTATACCTATAAATATTTTTTTCATCTTACCTCCTCCAGAAGTCCTGTTAAGAAAAGAAGTGTATACTTATATTTAATGTAATCATATTTTGATGAAATATACTTTAATTCTGCATCAAGTAAGCTTTCCTCCGCTTTTAAAAATTCAACATAGGAAATCTTGCCAACTTTATATTCTGCATCTGCAAGATTATACCCTTCCTTTGCTGCTTCAAGATAGGAATTTGAGAGCAAGATATTTTCCTTGGCAAGATTTAAAGATGTAACTGCATTTTCAATTTCTTCATATAGCTCAAACAAATTCTTTTCTAAATAAATTTTTTGAATTTCATAATTCTTTCTCTCTTTCACTACATCAAAGGGGTAATCAAAAAATTTAAAATTGAAAGAAAAGTAAAAACCCTTACATTTTTCAAAATTTTCTCTCAAATAATTATAACTTTTTGGAAATATTGTATCTTGATAAGTAAAATAATAACCCCATTTAAATTCTGGTAAAAAAGATAAAGAAGAGAATAAAAAATCAGAAAAGGCACTTTTCTTACTCTCTTTTAAAGAAAGAATTATCTCTTTTTTATCTTGAGTAATTTTTAAAAGTTCTTCAAATTCGTAGTCGATCTTTTCTTCTTTAAATTCGGGCTCCTCAAGTAAGATTATTTTTTCTTCTCTAATTCCGAGTATAAGGAGTAAACCCCATTTTCTATCTTGAATATTTTTAACCGCTTCTTTATAATCTATTTCTTTTGCTCTTAAATTTATAATTGAATTTAAATAATCAAGTTTAGAAATTGCATTCAATTTATATTTTTCTTCAAAGATTTTTGAATTCTCATAAGCCCTTTTAAGAGATTTTTCCCTTAAATTCAAAATTTTTTCAGCCTTCAAAAGTTCTAAATATTTATCAAGGACATTTAAAAAGAGTTTTTTCTTCTCATCTATTCTCAAAAATCTTTGAATATTTTTTGAATAAAAATTTTGAACTATATTTCTTAAACTCAATGGAGAAAATATATTCTGTGAAAAATCAAGAGTAAGAGAATAATTTTCTCGAGAACTTATAAAATCTTCTCTTTTAACATCAGAATAACTTCCTGAAATAGATAAGTTTGGCATATAAGAAAAAAGGGATTTATAAAATAAGATGTTACTTAATTTTTCTCTTTCGACTTCCTCTTTATAACCAAAATTATTCGCTAAGGAAATTTTATATGCAAGGTTTATATCAAGTCTTAAAGTATCAAGAGTGAAAATTAAAATTACAAGATTATTCATATCTTAAAGCCTCAATCGGATTAAGTTTTGAAGCTCTTGTTGCAGGATATATTCCAAAGAAAAGACCAGTAATGCTTGAAAATCCTACAGCAACAAAAATACTCCATAAGGGAATATAAGAGGGTAAAGGAGTTAATATATCAACTATTTTAGCAAAACCTATCCCTAATAGAAGTCCAAGAATTCCGCCAAATAAAGTAATAAATATTGACTCTGCTAAAAATTGAAATAAAATATCTCTTCTTTTAGCACCTATTGCCATCCTTATCCCTATTTCCTTTGTCCTTTCTGTAACCGATACAAGCATTATGTTCATTATACCTATCCCACCTACAATAAGTGCTAATGAGGCAATACCTATCATTGCAAAGAATATCCCCATTGTTAAGTTTCTGTATGCTGAAAGGAGCATCTCCTGCGTATTTAAAGCAAAATCTTCTTCTGCATTAAAAAATAGATTTCTTCTTTGCCTGAGCAAGAGTCTTATTTCTTCCTGAACATCGTCAATTTTATACCCCTCTTTTATTTTTGCAACAATTCTTAAAGTTTGAAAAGCCTTCATCCAGCCAAAAGAGGGAGGTTTAAAATATAAAAGAGCGGTATTTAATGGCATAATTATTATGTTATCAAGATTTTGACCCAGAAACTCACCCTTTTTCTCCGTCACACCTATTACTGTAAATTTTTGATTCCCTATTAATATTTCTTTATCAATTTCATCCTCCTTTTCAAATAGATTTTCTGCAACAAAATGACCTATTATACATACCTTTCTCCTAAAATCATTATCAGCATCCATAAAATTTCTTCCCTTTACAATTGTGGTATTCAAAATATAAAGATATTCTGGTGTAACACCTTCTATATCATTTACACTTAAAACTTTATCCTTATATTTAACCTCATTTACATTAAGTACAGGATAGGTAACCGCAACCCCTTTTATGCTCTTCAAACTTTTAATAGCCTCTGCATCTTCAATTTCAAGATCCTTTCTTTTTTCTATTTCCTTCCAAAAATCGCTACCCCTTCTCCCTACTACAAAACTCCATTTCCATTTCTGAATATATATAAGATCCGAACCAATACTTCCAAAAACATTATAAACAAATCTATTAACGCCTTCAATTATTGCAACCATCGTAATAACTGTGGCAATTCCTATAATAATACCGAGCGTTGTAAGACCTGTTCTTAATTTATGAGTTTTCAAACCATGGAAACTTGTGTATAATAAATCAGAGATTTTCATACACTATTAATACGTTTTAAAAATTCAAAAAGTTTCAAAAAGCAAGTCTTCTTCCTTTTATCCCCAATATTGAAATTATTATTGAAACTAAAAGCCATAAAGAATAAACAATAAATAAAGCCCTCTTTTTAGGCACACCGGATAGAATATTCATACCACAAGAAATAACATATAAGGAGTAAATTGTAAATATATCAAATTGAGTTAAAAAGAGATATAAAAAAATTTTATTCTTTAAAAAAGGAAAAAAAACAGCAAGATCGGTATGAACAATCAATCCTTTTTTAAAGAGGGAAATTGGAAATTTTATGTAATGAGCTAAAACATTTATAAATTTTGAATAGACAACATAAATAAAGGCATGCTCAAATTTTGATTCTCCTCCAAATATTGGAATTAAAAGATGATAAAACCCAGAGATTAAAAGAATAGTAATTGGGAAAAATATAAAGGTGCCTAATAGAGTCTGTATGTTTAAAAATTCTCTTGATAAAAATTTGCTTGCCCTTTCAATTGCTTCTGGAGGTAAATTTTGCATCTGCAAAAGTTCTGCTTTCTTTGGATAAATTATGAAGTTTGCATATAAAAGATTTATGATTAAAGAAAAGAAAACGAGGATTAGAAATGGTAAAAGAGGCTTTATATTTTTTTCTTTTATTTCTTTAAAAGCTTTCTCTGGTGAATAAAAAATTTTTATTACATTTTTCATTTTTCTAAAATTCCTTTTAAATCTAAAATTGTTCCCTGATCAGAAATTATAACTTTAACATTATCAGCAAGTTTTTCCACATACAAGTATTTTATATATTGAGGGTTTTTCTTAAGTTCTTCGCTTATTATTCTTATTGCTTCTGCCTTACCCTCAGCTTCAATTTTCTTTCTTTCTGCTTCCTTCTTTTCTTTTTCTAATATATATTCCATTTCTTTAACTTTTTCTTCTGCGACCTTCTTTTCCTCTACTGCTTTTAAAAAATCAGGTGGAAGTTTAATATCTTTTAAAATTACCTTTTCTATTAAAAAACCGTCCTTTTCAAGAACTTCTTTAATTTTCTCTTCTATTTTTTTCTCGGCTTCTTCTCTTTTTTCTGAATAAATTTCCTTTATTGAATAAGAAGAAATCACATTTTTTGCCACACCTTTAAATGCTGGTTCTATTACTTTATATAAATAATCAGGACCGATATATTTATGAATATCTATTATTTTATCTCTATTTAGTCTGAACCATAAAGTAAGTTCCACTCCAACCATAAGACCTTCTTTTACATAAGAGAAAAAAGCATCCTCTTTTTTACCTTTTTCTTCATCAAATTTTCCAGAAATCATAGTATACTCTTGCCTTCTTGTATCATAAGAATAAGTTTTATAAATTAAAAAGGGTATGAATTGAATTCCTTCGTCAGCATATGTATATTTTTTAGTAAATATATTAAATTTAAGTAGAATATAACCTGTTGTAACATTTTTAATACTTATTAAAAAATACAAAAGTATAAAACCTGTTAAAATGCTCCCTATTATTAACGGGTTAACTGAGAATTTCTTTATCGCTATAACTTCTCCTTTTCGCTCTGACAGAATTATTTTAACACCATATCTATAAATTATGTATCCAATTATCCATAAAATTAATAAAATTAATATTATTTTTAACATTTCAAAAATTCCCTTTTAATTGACAATTTTTTTCAAATTATGTATAATTTTAATGTAAAATTTATATAAAAAGTCAAATTAAAGGAGGTTTATATGCTTGGTGGAAAGAAGGGACTATTAGGAGTAGATATAGGGACATCAAGTTTAAAAATAGCGCTTGTGGAGAGAAGAGGCAAAGCAATGGTAGTGAAGGAATTATGGGAAAAAGAATTTCCTCCTGATACAATTGTGGAAGGAGAAATAATGGATAGGGAAACTGTGATTCAATTCGTGCAGGAATTCCTTGAAGAAAAAAAACCAAAAACAAGAGATGTTTCAACCTTTTTACCAGCAAATAAGGGAGTAATACTGAAAAGGATAAAAATTGAAAAAATGCCGTTAGAAGAGGCAAAAGAAAGCATTAAATGGAATGCAGATCAATACATACCTTATGACCCTTCGGAAGTCTCTCTGGATGTTGCAATAGTAAATCCTAATGCAGGTGAAAATGAAATGGAGGCTATTTTAATTGCTGCCAGAAGTGATGTACTTACAGAGTATATATCGCTTTTAAAGGAAGCAAACTTAAACCCAGTTATTATTGATATGTCCATTCTTGCTCTTCATAATGTCTATGAAATAAATTATATGGAAAAAATGAAAGAAGAAATTGTGGCTCTTATCCACATAGGGAAAAATTTCACTCATGTAATCTACACGGGCAAAACCGGACCAATAGTTTATAGAGACATATCTCTTGGTACGAAGGATTTGATAAGAATAATACAGGATAGATATGGGGTTACATCTGCAGAAGCAGAAAAAATAATAATCGGGAAAGAAGAAAAGAGTTTAGGCGAATTCAAGGAAACATGTAATTCTTTTTCAGAACTCGTAAGCAGTGAAATAGTAAAAAGTTTTGCATATTTGCCTTTAAAAGAAAAACCGGATAGAATTATACTTTCTGGTGGAGGAAGTGTTGTCCCAGAGATAGAAAAAATAATTGAAGAAAAAACTGCTGTACCTTCTGAAAAAATGAATGTATTTAATAAAATAGATATTGATGAGAAACTCCTTGCTTTTGGAAACATTGATAAATATAATTCTTTATTTCCACTTGCAATAGGTCTTTCAATGAGAGGTGTAATATGATTAAAATAAATTTGATGCCATTAGTTGAAAGGGTCCCTAAAAAACCAAAGATAACATTACCTCCAATTGCAATTGCAGATGTCCTCGGTGTTTTGATTTTTGTAATCACTATCTTGTGGATATTCTTTAGTTGCACAATTTCAAGGGCAAGAATCGGATTTACAAAATCAAGGATTGAAAAAGTCAAACTTGAACTTGCAAGACTTGAAGAAGCGGTAAAGAGAGTTGAATACCTTAGAAGAAGAGAGGCAGAACTTACAGGACTTATCTCCGAAATTGAAAAGTTAAAACCTTTCACTGCTTGGGAAGTAATTGTTCTTGATGAAATTTCAAGAATATTACCTCCCTATACCTGGATAAATAAACTAACCCATAATTCTGAAGCAAAGACAATCTCCCTTGAAGGAACAAGTTTTTCTGCTCTTTCCATTGCTGATTTTATCACAAATATCAAGAAATCGGAAATATTCTCAGATGTTACTTTCAAATCATTTTCTAAAAAAACAGAAGAAAAAGTTGAGGTGATTGTATTCCAATTAGAAATAAAAGTGAATCCTGATGGTGTGCTTAAAACCTTTAAAAAGGAGGAATAAATGAACATAGCAAAATATCGTTTTATAATATTAAGTGTTCTTTTATCTCTTATAATTTTCTTAATCTATCACCTCATATTTTATACAAAATGGCAAAAAGAGTTAAAGAATCTAACAGATGAACTTAAAGAACTTGAAGCAAAACTCGCTTCTGCAAGACAGGCAGTTCGGGATTTACCAATGCTTGAAAGAAAAATTAAATCCTTAGAATATAAATGGGAACTCTCCCAGAGACTTTTACCACCAGAAGAAAAAATAGATGATGTAATAAGGCTTATAACACAAAGAGCAATGGAGGCAGGGATAAAAATTGCAGAACTTAAAAGAGGCGCTCCATCCCAATATATAACTAAAACAATTTCACCTGCAAAAACCCCGCAAAGAAAACAGGAAGGAACAGTACAGATTTCTATTCAACAAGTCCCATTGGATTTGAAGATAAAATCAAATTTCAACAGTTTATGTGAATTTCTTTCAGAAATTTCAACACTTCAAAGACTCATAACTACCTGGAATACAAATATCACTTCAAAACAAGAAGAAGAATATACTATTGAAGGTTCTTTACAGGCAAAGATTTACATTTTTGGAGGTGCAAAATGAAAAAAATTTTTATAATAACTCTTGGTTTAGGATTAATTTTAAGCTGCGGGAAAAAAGAGAAAAAATTGGAAGAAATAGAAAAAACACCACTTCCCCAAATAAGTCCTGAAGAAATAAAAATAGATACGATTGCGATAAAGGATACATTTATGCCAAAAGGATATCCCTATCAAGCACTCCAAAGACCTGATCCATTAAAACCTCTTGTTGGAGCAGCTTTTAAAGGAGAAGAGAAAGAGGTGGATCTTTCAACACTAAAACTCGTAGGAATTTTAAAGGGAAACAAAGGCAATGCTGCTTTATTTGAAGGAAGCGATGGAAGAGCTTATTTTATAAGAGAAAAAGATAAAGTAAGAGGAGGTTATGTAAAAGCTATAACTTCAAATGAAGTGATAGTTGAAATCACAGCTTATGGTACGCCTATAGAGGTAAAATACTCTCTAAGACAAGAAGAGTAAATGTGTATAGTAATTTAAAAAAAGAGTGAATGTGCGGAATAATAGGTTATATTGGAAATAAAAATGTAGATAGTGTTTTGCTTGTTGGACTTGAAAAATTAGAATATAGAGGTTATGATTCTGTGGGAATAGCTATTTTAACTGAAAATGGGATATTTGTTAAAAAACAAAAAGGAAGAATATGGGAGCTTGCAAAGTCTTTAAATGGGACACCTCTTAAAGCAAAAATAGGTATAGGGCATACAAGATGGGCAACCCATGGAAAACCAAATGATGTGAACGCACATCCTCACCTGGACTGCAAGAAAAATTTTGCAGTGGTTCATAATGGAGTCATTGAAAATTTTGAAAGAATAAAAAAAGAATTAATTAAAAAGGGACATAAATTTTTATCAGAAACCGATACCGAAGTGATTCCTCATTTGTTAGAAGAAAATTACGATGGTAATATTTTAAAAACAATTTTAAAAGTAGTGAAAAAATTGAAAGGTTCATTTGCTATTGCGATTATCTCAACATTTCATCCGGACAAAATAATAGGAATAAGAAAGGGCTCACCTCTTATAGTTGGATTGGGTGAAGAAGAAAATATACTTGCTTCTGATATCCCTGCAATCTTATCCCATACAAGAAGAGTGATTACCTTAAATGAAGAAGAGATAGTAATAATGGAGATGGACAATGTAAAGATATATGATTTTTCAGGAAAAGAAAAGAAAAAAAGGATAAAATACATAGAATGGGAAGAGGATATGATAGAAAAAGGCGGATATGCACATTTTATGCTTAAAGAAATCCATGAACAACCCAAGGTAATCGAAGAAAATCTCAAAAGAGTCATAAAAAATGGAGAAATAGAGATTCAGGGGAATGAGTTCTTAAAATTTTTTGAAAACAAAAAACATATAATTTTTCAAGCGGCAGGGACAAGTTATCATGCTACTCTTTATGGAAAATATATATTTGAAAAATATTTAAAAATTTTTACTGAAAGTGAATTATCCTCTGAGCTGAGATACAGAGAATCTCTTCTTTTTAAAGATTCTTTGATGATCGGGGTTTCTCAATCCGGTGAGACTGCGGATACACTTGAAGGAATAAGACTCGCAAAAAGTAAAAGGATTCCAATACTATCACTTGTAAATGTCAAAGGAAGCACAATAGATAGGGAGTCAAATTATACAATTTATATAAATGCAGGACCTGAAATAGGGGTTGCATCAACAAAAGCCTATACTGCTCAACTTCTCTATCTCCTCCTTATATGCCTCATTACTTCTTATAAAAGAGGATTAATTAAAAAGAATACGATAAAGGAAATTTTAAAAGAGATTGAAAAATTACCAGACAAGATCCGTTATATACTTGGTAAAGAAGAAGAAATTGCTGAAATTGCAAAAAAATATTATGGATATAACAATGCAATATTCTTAGGAAGGGGATTAAATTATATAACTGCTCTTGAAGGTGCTTTAAAACTAAAAGAAATTTCTTATATTCATGCCACCGGTTATGCAGCAGGTGAGATGAAACATGGACCTATTGCCTTAATAGATTCAAACTGGCCTGTGATTGCAATTGTTCCAAGAAACTATCTTTATCATAAAATGTTTTCAAATATTATGGAAGTAAAGGCAAGGGATGCAAAAATAATTGCAATAACAAATAGTCCAGCCAATGAGATAAAAAGAATCGCTGATTCTTTTATAATTATTCCAAAAACAATTACCATACTTGAACCGATTTTAAATATAATCCCACTCCAGTTATTTGCCTACCATGTTGCCCTTTTAAGGGGATGCGATGTTGATAAACCAAGAAATTTAGCAAAAAGTGTAACAGTGGAATGAGAAGTAAATTGGATATAAGAATCAAAGAAAATGAATGTGAAATAGAGATTATCACAAAAGATTGGGCTGGGCTTGTAGATGTGGTCGCAGGAGTGATTCATAGAAGAGGATTTAACATAAAATTCTTAAGAGGAGAGGTACTTGATGAAGATCTTGCAAGTTTATTAATAAAAATAGAATTTAAAAATGAGGAAGAAAGGGAGAAATTTCTTGATCAAATGGATGATATGAAGAATAAAATAGAAATGATACTTGAGTATGATCCCGGAATGATAAATATTTTAAGAAGTGGAATCGTTAAAATTGAAAAATTCAAAGAAACATTAAATATTATTTTTCAAGAAATAAAAGGTAAAAGCGCAGAAGAGAAGGAGAAGATTTTAAAAGAAGCTGAATATTTCTTTTCATCCCGTTCCTGGTCTTATATTGATGAAAGGGGAGCCAAAGATTTAGCAAGACAGATATTAATAAATTATGAATTTCAGAAAGAAGTTAAAGAAAAAAATGATATAATGATAAAAATAGAAAATTTAAAAACAATAAGAGAAGAATTAACCTGTATAACAGTGGCATGGTGGGATAGGTTTCTTTATCTTGATTTTCTTCTTGATATTTTAAGAGAAATATTACCTAATTTTAAAAGGAAATTTGATAAACAATTTACAACTCCTGAAGGAGTCACAATCATAAGGCTTGAAATCACTGATGAAAATGAAAGGTTCATACCCCCTGATAAGCATGTGTTTATAGAAAATTATATTAAAACAAATCTTAAAAAATTTGGAGCCCCTGCCCTTGAAAAGGTAAGAATTAGCCCCGAAATGATAGGAAGGGCTATTTTACCCCGTCTTTTTGAAGAAACAAAAAGGACTTCTTTACCGCATGTATATTTTTTATTATCAGGAACAACAAGAGAATATTTTTATGTAAAAGTCATTTTCATAGTAAAGGAAGGTAAAGAACATTATATCAAAAAACTTTTATATTTTATTGAAAAAAGCGAAAACATTTCGGTACTTTCAATAAAACCACCGACAAAGAGTAACGGTTTGGAAGCAAATATAGTTGATTTAAGAATTTCAAGAAAAAATGTATCTTTTTATGAGGAAATATATAAAGAAATAAGGGAAATCTTTAAAGATGTTCTTGGTGAATATAGGGATTTTGACGAAGGTATGAGACATATAGAGATTAGAAATTTAAGCGAAATAATGAAAATATTATCCTCAACTGACATGGGGGTTAACAATATTAAAAGATTTTTTTATAATCTTGATGAATTTTACAGGACTTCTACCTCTCCACAAGAAATAGCAAATTCTTTAAAATTTATGTGGGATACCTTAAAAATTTCAATATCCCAGGGCAGCAATTTTATAGTTAATAAAAAACATTTAGAGAAATCTTTTCTCCTTTGTATTGCAGGAAGGGGGGCAGACAAATTTTTTGAAAGTTTTATTGAATACATTCCAGAAGAAGAAAATTATATACATAAATTTGAGGAATTTGGCATACCATTATATTTGATAATATTTTCAAAAAAAGAAGAAAAACTAAAGGATGAAGAAATTGAGGAAATTTTACAAAGGGTTAAAATTAAATTTGAAAAGGAGGCAACATGAAACTCTTAGAATATGAAGGAAGAAAACTATTTGAGAAGTATGGGATTCCTGTTAAAAAAGGAGATGTTGCAGAAACTCCTGAAAAGGCTGGTGAAATTTTTGAAAAAATAGGAAAAGAAGTGGTTATAAAGGCACAGGTTCCGGTAGGTGGTAGAGGGAAAGCAGGCGGAATCAAAATTGCGAATACAAAACAAGAAGTAATAGAAAAGGCAAGACAAATTTTAAATTTAAAGATAAAAGGACTATCAGTTAAAAAAGTACTTGTTGCAGAGGCTGCTCAAATAGATAAGGAACTTTATATAAGTTTAACACTTGATAGAGAGAGTGGAAAAATTCTTATAATGGCAATAAAAGAAGGAGGAGTTGAAGTTGAGGAAATAGCAAAAGAAAGACCGGAAAGTATTTATAAAGACTATTATGATCCATTAAGGGGAATAGCACCATATCAGGCAAGGAATCTTGCGATGTGGCTTTTTTCTGAAAAGGATTTACAAAAGCAGATAATTGATATACTTTATAAAATGGCAAAACTTTTCAAGGAATGTCATGCCTCACTTGTTGAGATAAACCCCCTTGCAGTTTCAGGAAAAGAACTTGTCGCTGTTGATTCAAAAATAATTATTGATGATAATGCCTATGAAGAGTACATAAACAAAATTGGGGAAAAGGATCTTACTTATGAAAATGAAAAAGAACTCGAGGCAAAAAGTGCGGGACTTTCTTATGTAAAACTTGATGGAAACATAGGCTGTTGTGTAAATGGTGCAGGACTTGCAATGGCAACAATGGACTTAATTAAAAAATATGGAGGGGAACCCGCAAACTTTCTTGATATAGGAGGAAGTTCTTCACCTGAAAAGGTGAAAAAGGCAATGGAGATCATTCTTTCTGATAAGAATGTTAAAGTTATCTTTTTCAACATTTTTGGTGGAATAACAAGATGTGATGATGTTGCAAAAGGACTCGTGGAAGCATTAAAAGAAATAAAGTGTGAGTTGCCCATTGTTGTGAGAATAACAGGTACAAATGAAGAAGAAGCAAGGGAAATCTTAAAACAGATTCCTAATCTTATAAGTGTATCAAGTATGACAGAAGGAGCAAAAAAGGCAGTGGAGCTTGCAAAATGAAAATAGGGGTTGTTGGAGCAACAGGGCTTGTTGGAAACATTTTGATAAAAATTTTAGAAAAGGATAAAAATATTTCTGAAATTATCCCATTTTCAAGTGGAAGAAAAAAAGAGATTATAAAATTCAGAAATAAAAAGATAAAGGTAAAAAAAATTGAAGAAATAGAAGAAACAGATTATACTTTTTTCTGTGTAGAAAGTGATATTGCAGAAAAAATATATCCATTATTTTCAAAGAAGACAAAGATTATTATAGATAACTCAAGTGCTTTTAGATTAAAAGAAGATGTTCCACTTGTTGTCCCTGAAGTAAATCCTGAAGAGATAAAGAAAAATAAGGGATTAATTGCGAATCCAAATTGTTCAACAATACAGCTTGTAGTGCCCCTTAAAGCCCTTGAAAAATTCAATCCATTGTATGTATTTGTAGCAACCTATCAATCAGTCTCAGGAGCAGGAAGAGACGGAATTCTTGCTTTAAATTATGAAAAAGAAGGAAAAAGATATAAAAAGACACCCTTTGATAAAAAAATATTCAATAATCTTATACCAAAAATAGGTGAAATAAGAGAAAGACATAGTGTTGAAGAATGGAAAATGATTTTAGAAAGCAAAAAAATACTAAAAAAAGATATAAAGATATATCCTACATGTGTAAGGGTGCCCATAGAGAATTGTCATTCTCAATCTGTTTTTATAAATTTTGAAAAAAGTATAAATGAAAATGAAATTATAAAGATTCTTTCAGATTTTCCAGGGATAATAGTTTCAGAAGAGATAATTTCTCCTCTTGATGTTAAAGGTAAAGATGAAATTTATATATCAAGAATAAGAGTTTATAAAGAAGAAAAGATTCTTAGTTTCTTTTCGGTGTTTGATAATTTAAGAAAGGGAGCGGCAACAAATGCCTATCAAATAGGTAAAAAGATATGGGAAGGAAGTTAGAATCTACTGATATTTCAATAGAAATATATTTTAGAGAAATTTCCAAATATCCACCCCTAAGTGCCGAAGAAGAAAAAGAATGTATAAAAAGGGCAAAACAAGGAGACAAAACCGCGATAGAAAAAATTATTCTTTCAAACCTACGCTTTGTAGTCGAGATTGCATCAAAATATAGAGGAATGGGTGTACCCCTTGAGGATCTTATAAATGAAGGAAACATAGGTTTAATTAAGGCAGTAAAACATTTTAAACCCGAAAAAGGGGTAAAATTTCTTTCTTATGCTATATGGTGGATAAGACAATCAATTATGAAAGCTCTTGATGAGCATAGCCAACTTATAAGAATACCCTCTGACCAGAAAACAAAGATAAGAAAAATAAAAAGAGCCGAGAAGGAGTATTTACAAAAATATGGAGAAATTCCACCAATAAAAGTTCTTTCCAAAATAACCGGGCTTCCTGAAAAAGAAATAGAAGCATCCTATGAAATATTTCAAAAGGAGTTTTCTCTCGATAGACCATTTACGGAATCAGAAAAAAGAACATGGGAAGAAATTATAGAACAAAAAGCACTCCCTTCTCCTGAAGAATATTATAAAAAAGAGTATATTAAAGAAAAAATTAAAAAAGCAATAGAAGAGCTGAGTGAAAAAGAGAAGCAAATAATACTCCTTTATTTTGGAATTGAAGATGATAATCCAAGGTCATTAGAAGAAATAGGGGAAATAATAGGAATAAGTAGAGAAAGAGTAAGGCAATTAAAAGAAAGGGCACTTTTAAAACTTAAAGAAAAACTTTCAGGAATTGGAGCAATAAAATATTTTGAATAATTATTCAATTTCTTTTAATTTTTTCAATTTTTCTTTTGTTTCTTCAAGATATTTTCTAACATCTTTATAATCAGGATAAATTTCAAAAACTTTTTCCCATTCCCTTATTGCTTCTTCAAGCATATCTTTTTTATAATACTCAATACCCTTTTTATAATGAAACTCAAGGTTCTTTAGTTCTTCCTCAGTTAACTCTTTTTTTGGCTTTTCCTCTTCTTTTATTACCTTCTTTTCTTCTTTTGGCTTTTCTTTTATATAAACAGGAACTTCTTTTACAACTTCAACTTTTTCTGTTATTTTCTTTATCCTTATTTTCTCCCTATAATCAATACTTATTCCTAAAAATAATCTGTTTTTAGAATAAGAAAAATAGAAATCAAAAGGCATAATAGAATATTTAATACCGGAAGTTAAATAAAATTTTTCTTTTACTACTAAAACCCCTGAAAAAATTTTTAAACTGTCAATATAAGGGAAAAAAAATTCTGTTCCAATATGAAAACCGAAATCCCGCAATGCCTCATTACCTGAAGTTTCAAAATAAATCCTAAAAAAATTTATTTTACCATTAACACCACATTGGAAATTAAAAAAGTAATCTTTTTCCTTTAAAAGATAAGAAAAAATATAGTTAATTCCAAGAGAAAAATCAGGGATTGGAGAAAAAACTGCTCCATTTGAAAATCTAAAAATTTTCCCTTTCCCCCATCCCAATTTTGCTCCAAGGTAAAGGGGTAAAATTTTTTTATCAATCTGAAAATCTATAAATTTTCTACCATCAAAAATAATACCGAAACTCTTATGTTTTAAAACGCCTACGGATAAACTACAGGGAGGACTTAAAAGAAAAGCAACATTTTTAACTTCTTTTGTAATCAAAGAAGCATATTCTAAATCAAGAACATCATTTGGAAAAGAGGCAAAACAGTACCCCTTTGCTTTTGTAAAGAAAATTAAAAAAATTATAATAGATTTCATTTCTTACCTATAATTAAAAAACTCACATCATCTTTTATTTCTCTTTCGCCCTTAAAAAGTTCCATCTCTTTAATTATTTTTTTCTTTATATTACTAACTCCATTAGGTGAAGAAAGAATTATATTTTTTATTCTTTCTTCTCCAAAAATTTCTCCGTATTCATTTTCAAGGTCTATAAGCCCATCAGTATAAATCATAAAAACATCACCCTTTTCAATTTTTATTTTTATTTCCTTTAATGAATCTGCAAATTCAGAGATATTCAAAAAGGAAAAACCAAGTGGCAAACTCTCCATTTTTATTTCTTCAAATTTATTTTGGGAAAATTTGTATATGAGGGGTGGATAATGTCCAGCACTTGAAAAATAAATACTGCCGTCTTTCTCTAAAACACATACAATTAGTGTAATAAACATTTCTTCAGGTATTAAATCTCTCATAGAACTATAAAGGGAAATCAAAAAACTTTTGGGTGTTGTTATTCCTTTTGAAAGAGAAATTGTGTTCATTTTAACCATACCCATTAAAATTGAACTACCTGCACCCTTTCCTGAAACATCTCCAAGAATTATAAAATATCTGTCAAGAGGAATTTTAATTATATCAATATAATCACCTGAAACAAAAAATGCGGGCTTATAAAAAAATTCTATCTCATATTCTGGAATTTCAGGGATAAAAGAAGGAATAAGGGCTTTTTGAATTTCTTTAGCAATTTCCATATCCCTTTTAATTCTTTCTTTTTCCATAATTTCTTTTTGAGCTCTTGCAAGCTCACTACTCATTTTTTCTATCTCCCTTGCAATTCTCCCTATCTCATCTTTTCTTTTTACCCCTATATAAACATTAAATTCTCCTTTCCCTATTTTTTCTATTGTATTTATAATTTTTTTAACAGGACTTACGATATATCCTCCAAGTAAAAATATACCAAGAAAACCGATGATAAGAACGGATAGAAAGATTGTAATCATTCTCTTTTGTATCTCCCTGATTAAAATATCTGAACTTTTTGAAGAAATCCCTACAATTGCTTTACCAATTATTTTATCCATATAAACAATATCAAAGACCCTATTAAAAATTAAGGAGCCTTCAAAAATAAAGTTTGTATCTTTTTTGAAAACAGAAATCTCCGAAATATTTTTGCCAACAAGATCTTCTTTCCATGCTCCTCTTATTATATCCTTATTGTCAACAATAGCAGTATAAACTATATCCTCTTCCTTACCCTTGATTTCATAACATATCTTAACAAGATCAGGGGTTCTTTCTTGAAGTAAAAAATCCTTACCCCCGATGGCAAGTGATTTTGCGGCTGTTTTTGCATGATTTTCAAGAACCTCTTTAAAATTTTTTATATTTTCATATCTTATAATCAAAAAGATTATAAAAAATAAAAGTGTAAAAAGAAAGGCAAAATAAAAAGAAATTCTTAACCTGAGGCTCATTATCTCTCAATTGCTTTTAAAAAAATTAAAAAACCCTTTATCTCGTTCTCTAAAAGTTCAAGCACCTTTTGCGCTTCAATATAATGGGGATTTAAATCAATTGATTTTTTAAGATAATAATGAGCCTTTTTAAAAATTTCCTTTATGAAAAGTAAATAAGATTTTGAAATGGCAAAATAAAGATCTGGATAATCCTTATTTTCTTCAAGCAAACTTTCCAGTCTTAATATGTATTCACGCAGAGTTACAGGATTTTTAATTCCTGCTTTTGAAAGTAAAGTAAAATCCTTTATAATTTCCTGTGGGAATCTTTCATAAAAAATTTTCTCCATCTCTTCCAGTTTTTCAAAACACTTTTTATATTCTCCCTTATCAAAATATTCAAGAGCTTCTTTATATTCATCGCCTGCAAGCCTTGGATCCATTATACTGAGTGCTTTTAACTTAGCCATTATTTTTTCTTTCTCTATTTTTACTCCCTTTATCATTAAAGACAAAAAGGCTTTTACTTCTTCATAATGAGCCTCTGCGTAAGAAGGAACCCTTTTTAAAGCCTCATTAATAAAACTCAATGATTCCTTCTCCTTCCCGAGTTTAATAAGCAATTTTCCCATCAAAAGGTAATAATCAGGGTAATTCGGTGAGAGTTCAAGAGCTTTAGCTATATAATTAAAAGCCTTATTATAATCACCCTTTAAGAGATAGCAAATTGCATAAGTCTTATAAATAGGAGAATAATCCTTATTAAGCTCGATAGCCTTTTTAAGATGTTTTTCCCCTTCTTCTAAAAGACCCATTTTAATAAGTTTTTCTGCCATCTTTACATGGATTTCAACAGGCGCTTCTTCCAAAAACTTTTCAGAAATCTCTCCCCATTTTTTAAATTCATTTAAAGTATCAAGATGAAAATCTTTCACAAGTTCAAGAAGTTCTGTCTCTTCCATCTCTTTTGAAACCTTATTTTTTTTATAATAAATTATATTTCCATCCTTAAGAATTTTCGTTGTCATAATTTCTTTTTCTGGTAAGTACTCAGTCTCAATATAATAAGAAATATCTCCTATTTTAAACTCGTCAGAAAAGCCAAAAAATTTCATTTTTTACCTTTCAAAAGTTTTTTTAAAATTTTATAGGCAAAGGCAAGTCTTTTTTCTTTTGTCTCAAGTTCCATCTGGGTTAAAATATTTTTTAAATATTCCATATTAATTTTTTCCTTTAACCTTTTCTCACACAATTTCTTGATCTCTTCTTCTTCTAAAAAGGGATTCTCAACAATCAAATTTTTAATTAAGGGTTTGATCTTAAACCCTATTTCCTCTTCTTTTATCTCCTCTTTTATTTCTTCTTTTTTTTCTTCCTCTTTAAATTCTAAAATCCTTTCTTCATAAATGATAAATCTTTTAAGATCCATTAAATCGTATATCTTTTTTACTGAATCATGCATATTCCCTGCTAAAATCTTTATTCCTTTTTCTCTTAATTTTATTGAGTTACTTATAAATGTTCCCCATCCAGAACTTGATACATAATCAACTTTACTAAAATCAAAATAAACCTCTTTCACATTAGTGTCCTTAATATCCTCAAATACTTCTTTGAATTTATTAACTGTTGTAGTATCAATATATCCATTTAAGTAAACAATCAATAAATTATTTTGCACTTTTATCTCATAATTAAACCTTTCCATAAGATTAAATTATATCTTAAAATTTATTCCATTTTCAATTCAAACATTTCTCTTATTCTTTTTGAATATTCATATTGTTTTTCAAATGAACCAAAAAGTTTACCTTCTTTTGTGTATTTCCCCAAATTTTTAAAAAAATTTTTTTCTATAAATGAGGATTTTTTATTCCAGAAAGGTGTAGCAGGAAGAGGCATAAAATAATGAAAATGAACAATACATCCCTTTTCCATAAGTTTTAATGAAAAATCAATTGTTTTCTTCAAATCTTCACTCCTCTCTTCAGGGAAACCTATTATAAAATCAACAATCGGGACAAATCCATATTTTTTAACTTTCTCCACAGCATTTAAAACACAAGATAGATCATGCCCTCTTCTTATATATTCAAGAACTCTTTCGCTACCACTCTGGCATCCTATCACTATATTTTTATTATCGCAAAATTCTTTAACAATTCTTATCACTTCATCATTTATATAATCAGGTCTTACTTCGGAAGGAAATGAGCCAAAAAATATTCTCCCTTCTTTCTTTACTATATTCCTTACTTGATAAAGAAGATTATAAATCGCGTCTATATTTATTTCTCCCTTTTTATAAGAGCCATAGGAAAAAGCATTTGGTGTTATAAACCTTATATCTTTCATTTTACTTTTAAAAAGTTCTTCAACCCATCCAAGAATTATTTCTATTTTTCTATGTCTTAAATTTTTGCCCATAAAATAAGAAACTTGACAATATTTACATCCAAATATGCATCCCCTTGTAATCTCAATAGGACCATATTTACAAAGTTTTTTAGAAAATACAGGAAATTCGTTTAAATCAATAAAACCTTTTGATTTATTAATAAAAATTTTACCATCTTCTTTATAAATAACACCTTTTGTATTCTTATAATCCCTGTTTTCTATAAAGTTTTTTAAAAAAACAGGAAGAGATTCTTCACCTTCTCCATAGAATAAAAAATCAAAAAATTCTAAAAGTGAAAGGGGCAAACCGGATGTATGTGGTCCTCCTGCCAATTTTAAGACCCTGTAATTCTTTATTCTTTCTAAATTTTCCTTCCATTCAATGAACTGGGTTGTCATAAGAGAAAATAAAACAAATGAAAATTTATAAAATTTTTGTTTCTCTTCTAAAACTTTAAAAAATTCATCAAAATTTTTTGGAAAATAAAAATCAAAAAAATCTATTAAATCATATTTTTCAAGAGCACCAAGAAGTGCTCTAAAAGAATTTCTATTATTTTTATGATAAAAAATAAAAACAGAATATTCTTTCAATTAAAATAAATTATAATATACTTGACATTTTATCTTCAAACCTGTATAATTAAAAAACTTTAAAAAAATAAAAAATTCTGTTATTTGAAAAATAAGTTTGAAATGAAAGGGTAGGATATAAGGTGCTAAGGGCATCTGGTGGATGCCTCGGTGCTGGGTGGCGATGAAGGACGTGGCAAGCTGCGATAAGTCCGGGGGAGGCGCAAGCAGCCTGTGATCCCGGAATCTCCGAATGGGGAAACCCACATAGGGTTAAACCCTATGTATCCCACACAAATTGTGTGGGAAGCGAAACCCGGGGAAGTGAAACATCTCAGTACCCGGAGGAAAAGAAATCAAATGAGATTCCCTTAGTAGCGGCGAGCGAACGGGGAGGAGCCTAAACCGCTGCTCTGTTAAAACCCGTGGGTGTTGGAGCAGCGGGGTCGCGGGATATAGCCGGGCTTCGCCACGGCGAAGCCGGAGAGTTACAAATCTCTTCCTTAGCCGAATCCTTCTGGAAAGGGGAGCCAAAGAGGGTGAAAGCCCCGTAGGCGAAAAGGAAGAGACTCTCTGGGCTATATTCCCGAGTACCACGGGACACGGGGAATCCCGTGGGAATCCGGGGGGACCACCCTCCAAGGCTAAATACAACCCAGCAACCGATAGTGCACTAAGTACCGTGAGGGAAAGGTGAAAAGAACCCCGGGAGGGGAGTCAAAAGAACCTGAAACCAGATGCCTACAATCAGTCGGAGGGTTGGAGAAGAAATTTTTCTCCCTTCGGGGAGAGGATTTCTTCTCTGGCCTGACGGCGTGCCTTTTGCCTAATGAGCCCGGGAGTCGCTATCAGCGGCAAGGTTAACCCCGTTATGAGCGGGGGAAGCCGTAGCGAAAGCGAGTCCGAAAAGGGCGTTAAGTCGCTGGTAGCGGACCCGAAGCCGGAGTGACCTACCCATGGGCAGAGTGAACTCTGGCGAAAGCCAGAGGGAGGCTCGAACCGGTGGACGTTGAAAAGTCCTCGGATGACCTGTGGGTAGAAGTGAAAAGCTAACCGAACCCGGTGATAGCTGGTTCTCCCCGAAATATATCCAGGTATAGCCTCGGGAATGAGTGTATGGGGGGTAGAGCACTGATTGGGCTAGGGGGAGAAATTCCTTCCGAACCCAGTCAAACTCCGAATACCCATACATGCTTCCCGGGAGTCAGCGGGTGGGGGATAAGCTCCATCCGCGAGAGGGGAACAACCCAGACCGCCGGCTAAGGTCCCAAAAAGCAGGCTAAGTGGTAAAGGAGGTAGGAGCCCTAAGACAGCCGGGATGTTGGCTTAGAAGCAGCCATCATTTAAAGAGTGCGTAACAGCTCACCGGTCGAGGGCTCCTGCGCCGAAAATGAAACGGGGCTTAAGCCTGCTACCGAAGCCGCGGATCCCTATTATTAGGGATGGTAGGGGAGCGTTCCCAGCGGGCTGAAGGTATCCCGTAAGGGGTGCTGGACTGCTGGGAAGTGAGAATCCGGGCATTAGTAGCGATAAAGGAGGTGGAAATCCTCCTCGCCGTAAGCCCAAGGGTACCTGGGGAAGGTTCGTCCGCCCAGGGTTAGCCGGCCCCTAACCTGAGGCCGAAAGGCGTAGGGGATGGGAAAGGGGTTAATATTCCCCTGCCACCCAGATGGAGCCCAGGGGGTGACGCAGGAGGGAAGGGCCAGCCTCCTTACGGCTATGGAGGTCTAAGCCTGTAGGGGGCTTCTCCAGGGAAATCCGGAGAAGCGTCCTGCATTTGCAGGACAACCCTGAGAGGTGATGGGGACCCTGGTTTCGGCCAGGGGAACTGGTCCGGACCACACTGCCAAGAAATAGCCTCGTGGGTGTTGAAATCTGGGTGACCGTTCCGCAAACCAACACAGGTGGGCGAGCATAAATGTGCTCAGGCGCGCGGGTGATCCCTCGCCAAGGAACTCGGCAAGTTGACCCCGTAACTTCGGGAGAAGGGGGGCCCTGAGTACGTGAAAGCCCTCGCGGTAAGTAGCGGAAAAGGGTCGCAGGGAATCGGCCCTGGCGACTGTTTATCAAAAACACAGGGCTCCGCAAACTCGTAAGAGGATGTATGGGGCCTGAAGCCTGCCCAGTACCGGAAGGTTAAGGGGATCCCTTCACGGGGAGAACCTAAGCCCCGGTAAACGGCGGCCGTAACTATAACGGTCCTAAGGTAGCGAAATTCCTTGCCACGTAAGTTGTGGCCTGCACGAATGGCGCAACGACTGGGGCGCTGTCTCGGCGAGGGGCCCGGCGAAGTTGTAGTGGTGGTGAAGATGCCACCTACCCGCGGCGGGACAGAAAGACCCCGTGGACCCTTACTGGAGCCTGGCATTGGAGCCTGGTATGTCATGTGTAGAATAGGTGGGAGGCTGTGAAGCCCGGGCGCCAGCTCGGGTGGAGCCACCAGTGAAATACCACCCTTGGCATATTGGACTCCTAACCTCTTCGGTGGATCCCGAAGAGGGACATTGCCTGGTGGCCAGTCTGACTGGGGCGGTCGCCTCCTGAAAGGTAACGGAGGCGCCCAAAGCTCCCCTCAGGCCGGACGGTACCGGCTGTTGAGTGTAAGGGCAGAAGGGGGGCTGACTGCGAGGCCGACAGGCCGAGCAGAGGGGAAACCCGGGCCTAGTGATCCGGCGGTCCCGTGTGGAAGGGCCGTCGCTCAGCGGATAAAGGGTACCCCGGGGATAACAGGCTAGTCGGGCCCGAGAGTTCATATCGGCGGCCCGGTTCGGCACCTCGATGTCGGCTCAGCCCATCCTGGGGGTGAAGAAGCTCCCAAGGGTTGGTCTGTTCGCCCATTAAAGGGCTACGTGAGCTGGGTTCAGACCGTCGTAAGACAGGTCGGTCCCTATCCGCCGTGGGCGCAGGGCACTTGAGGGGTGCTGCCCTTAGTACGAGAGGACCAGGGTGGGGGGACCTCTGGTGTACCGGTTGTCCTGCCCAGGGCACAGCCGGGTAGCCATGTCCCTAAGCGATAACCGCTGAAAGCATCTAAGCGGGAAGCGCGCCCCAAGATAAGGTGCCCCTGAAGGTCCCCGGAAGACTACCGGGTTGATAGGCGGCAGGTGAAAGCCCCGTAAGGGGTTGAGCCGAGCCGTACTAATCGACCGTTCGCCTTATATCCTACCCTTTCATTTCAAACTTT